>JBCDGX010000563.1:0-4422 GCA_038750805.1 Myxococcota bacterium | reverse complement strand
GATGGGCGACCGGCTCGCCATCGTCTACGCCGAGGCAGCCCGCGGCGAGCAGCCCGCGCGCACGAAGCGCGTGCTCAGCGACGTCGGGGCGCTCGCGCCCTCACCCCCCGTCGTCCTGGCGGAGAGCGAAGGGCCCTCGGACCTGCGGGGGCACCTCGCGCTGGCCAAAGGGCCCGCGGGTGAAATCGGCGTGCTGTTCCGATTGGCCGACGGTCCGTGCAACGAAGGGCCTCGATGCGCGCGCTACGCGACGGCTCGGCTCGGTTCGGAGCCCTCCGTCCGTGGCCGCATGTCCCTCGCGACGGTGGCCCCCTGCGCCCGCCCCCTCGCGGGGTACGCGCAGGCGGGGGGCGTCTGGTTCTATGGGCTTTGCTCAGAGGAAGGCGGGACGGCCCGTACGGGACTCTTCGCCATTCAGTTCGACCCGCAGTACGCGGTCCATGAGGCGGTACTTCCGGGTTGCGCTCCCGCGGGCCTGGCCACGCTGGGCGCTGCGGCGGTGCTGGCTGGAAGGTGCGGCGAGGCGACGCGAGCTGTAGTCCAGGCCGCGGCAACGGAGTCGGTTCGCCCCATCGAAGGCACGCGGGGCGTCCGCTGCGCGGCCGAGGGCGCGCGCCTGCGTCTCGGGCCCCTCGAGGCGAGCCTCGGCGAGGTCTCCGGCGATCTCGCCGCCGTCCTCCCGGAGGAGCTGGCCCCGCCGGGGAGTCGGGCCGCCTGGACCGGCGAGGCGCTCCTCGTGGCGCGCTACGCAGAGGGGCGGGTGGCCCTCGCGCGCTACGGCTGCGTCTCGGGGCGCTTCACCGCGCTTTGAGCCGGCGTTCGGTCGCCCGCTCAGCCGGCCTTGCCGCGGAACCACTCCGCTGCGGCGCGAAGGCCGTCCTCGAGGCTGTGCTCGGGCGCGAGGCGCGAGTCCACGGAGAGCACCGAGCGCTCCACGTCGCCGGCGCGCGGGTCGCCGTCGCGCACCTCGCTCTCGCTCTCGGTCAGCGCGAGCAGCACCTCGGCCAGGCGCCGCGTCGTCGTGCCCTCGCCGGTGCACACGTGAATGGTCTCGCCGTCGAACTCGCCGGCGACGGCCATGAGGTTGGCGCGCACCACATCGGCCACGGACACGTAGTCCCGCACGCAGCCGTCGTCGCCGGCCGCCTTCCGCGCGTTCACCTGGATCGGCTCCCCGGCGAGCATGCGCTGGAGGAAGATGGCCACCACGCCGGCCTCGCCGTGCGGGTCCTGCCGGGGCCCGTAGACGTTGGCGTAGCGGAGCACGACCGTCGCCATCCGCCCGGACGCCTGCGCCATGCCCAGGTAGCCCTCGAAGGCGAGCTTCGAGCAGGCGTAGGGGCTCTCGGGGCGCGCGGGATCGCCGAGGCTCGCGCTCCGGCCGTCGGGCACGTCGCCGTAGATCGCGCCGCCGGTGCTCGCGAAGACGAAGCGCTTCGCGCCCGCCGCCGCCGCCGCCTCGAGCAGCTCCACGCCTCCGACCACGTTGACCTGGGCGTCGAGGATGGGTTTGCGCACGGAGACCGAGACGCTCGTCTGGGCGGCGTGGTGCACCACGACGTCCACACCCTCGCAGGCCTTCTTCACCAGCGCGGCGTCGAGCAGCGAGCCCTCGAGGAAGGTCGCGCCCGCGGGCACGTTCGCGCGATTTCCGGTCGAAAGGTCGTCCAGCACGACCACTTCGTGGCCCTCCGCGAGGAGCGCCTCCGCCACGTGGCTCCCGATGAACCCTGCTCCGCCCGTAACCAGTGCACGCATCGTTTCGTCCTCTTCCCGCGGCTCTCCGCCCGGCGGCGGGACCCTAGCACCCTTGACCGGAGACGGGCCCGGCGCGACGGACCCCTCATGCTGGACGCGCTCCCCGACGAGGTCTCCATCTACGAGGTCGCTCCGCGCGACGGGCTCCAGAACGAGGCCGCGCAGGTCGCCACGCACGCGAAGGTACGGCTCATCGAGGCGCTCGTGGAGGCCGGGCTCGAGCGCGTCGAGGTGACGAGCTTCGTCTCGCCCAAGTGGGTACCGCAGATGGCCGACGCGGATCAGGTCTGCCAGATGCTCGAGCGCAAGCCTGGCGTGACCTACTCGGCCCTCGTGCCGAACGCGCGCGGGCTCCGCCGCGCCCTCGCCGGCGAGCTCGACGAGGTGGCGGTCTTCGTCAGCGCCTCGGAGACGCACAACCGCAAGAACGTCAACAAGACCATCGCCCGCACGCTCCAGGCCTTCGAGGGCGTCATTGGGCCGGCCATCGAGGCGGGCCTTCGCGTGCGTGGCTACGTGTCGACGCTCTGGGGCTGCCCCTACGAGGGCGAGGTCGATCCCGAGGCCGGGCTCCGCATCGCCGAGGAGCTCCTCGGGCGGGGCTGCTACCAGGTGAGCCTCGGGGACACCATCGGCGTCGGGACGCCCCTGCAGACCCGCCGCATCCTCGAGACTTTCCTCGCGCGCATCCCGGCGGAGCGCATCGCGCTCCACCTCCACGACACGCGCGGCACGGCGCTCGCGAACCTCCTCGTGGGCCTCGAGATGGGCATTCGGGACTTCGACGCGGCCGTCGGGGGGCTCGGCGGCTGTCCCTACGCGCCGGGCGCGGCTGGGAACCTCGCCACCGAGGACCTCGCCTACACGCTCCAGGGCATGGGCATCGCGACCGGCGTGGACCTCGAGAAGGTCTGGCAGGCGGGGCAGGTGGCCGAGGCCATCGTCGGGCGGAAGCTCCCCGGCAAGGTCCATCAGGCCGGCGTGCGCAGCCTGGCCGGCTGAGCCGGGACGACGCCGCGCCCCCCGGAGGGCATGCTTCGGCCATGAGGCTCCGCATCCTTTCCGACGCACTCACGAGGCGGCCCCGATGAGCGGCTGGTTCGAAGACCTCTTCGGCTTCGCGGAGGGCTCTTGGGAGGAGACGCGCGCGCACTTCGCCCTCGAGGGCGAGACGCTTCGGAGCCGGGCGAACGAGCGCCGTTTCGGCGTCGGGCGCTTCGCGACCCCGACGCTGGCCGAGCTCCGCCAGGCCACGGCCGGGGCGCGCCCGGGGACGCTGCGCGTACGGCACGAGGTGGTCGGTGATGCGCTCGCGCTCCACGGCGATCCGGCTCAGGCGGGTGCGCTCTTCCAGGTCGCGTCCCAGCACAACTGCCTCGAGTTCCCGGGCCCCGAGACCGTGCCCGAGGACGGCATCACCGAGTACGAGGACGACCCCACGCAGGGACCGGCCTGCGCCCTCGCGGCGGCCCCCGCGACCGTGTTCCGAAACTACTTCGTGCCGCTCGGCGACCACGAAGGACAGCGCCGGGACCGGCAGGTGGACACGCTCGGCGCGCTCCGGGCCCATCTCGGCGAGGACCTCGTCGACATGGTCAACGGGTACGCCGAGAGCGACCCCGCGCGCCTCGCGGCGCTCCGGGAGCGCATGGCCGGGGAAGATGCGGACGCCCTCCGGGCACGCGTGGGCATCGGCCTTCAGCGGGGCGTCGAGGTGGTCTACGGGCAGCGCTACGTGCCCCTCGAGGCCACGCATCGCGTGTCGCAGGCCTTCTGCTCGGCCATCGCCTGCGCCTACTCCGCTGCGCGCGTCGCCGAGTGGGAGCCCCTCGCGCGGATCGTGCTCGAGGCCAGCTACGAGGCGACGCTCCTGGCCGCGGTGCTGGACGCCGCCGAAGGGCAGGGCAGCGGGCGCGTCTGGCTGACCTTCCTCGGCGGCGGCGCCTTCGGAAACCCGAAGGCGTGGATCGCGGAGGCGATGGTGCGTGCGCTTCGCGTTGCCCGTGAGAGGGAGCTCGATGTGCGCATCGCCCACCACCAGCGCCTCGACGAGGGGCTCGTCGCGACCTTGGCGGACACCGGCCTCGAGGCGGAGCTCAGTCGTCCGTGAGGAAGAGGATGCCGGCCCAGGTCATGGTCCCGTAGGTCACGTAGCCTAGCGCGAGGTGCATGGACGCGAGGCCGCGAAGCCGCGCGTAATCGTTGAAGCGGTCCATGCCGAAGCGCTCCGGGTTCGCCACGATGATGCCGGTGACGAGCTGCGCGAGCATGCCGAAGGCGTGCACCCAACGCAGCCGCTTGTGGCGCCGGAGCTTCCGCGCGTAGAGCGAGTCGCCCTGGTCGAGGCCGACGGGGTCGGGCATGGCGAGGCTCAGGCCGAAGGTGGTCGTGTAGAGGCCCGTGGTGATGAGCGCCGTCGCCAGATGGGGCGTCGGCGTCCCGAAGCACTGCTCCTGGCCTAAGATGGCGTTCCCGGTGACGCAGGGGTTCGAGGTCGAGGAGCCGCCGTAGAGGTTCCAGTACTGGATCGTCCCCAAGAAGACCGTCGCCGTCATCGCCGCCCAGGTCGAAACGCCGAGCCAGCGGTGGGCCGGCCGGAGCGCCTGGCGCCGCGCGAGGAGCTCCCGGCGCTCCGCGCGCGAGTAGCGGGGCGTGTCCTCGTCG
>JBCDGX010000562.1:0-4425 GCA_038750805.1 Myxococcota bacterium | reverse complement strand
GAAGACGCCGCGCACGCCGGCTTCGGCGGCGCGCACGAGCGCCCCGGCCGCGTCCTCCTCGTGGAGCACGTGGAAGAGTGGGTCGAAGCCCAGCACCGTCGGGACCCGGGGACCGCGAAGGAAGCCCGCGAGGGTCCCGTGGCGCGCCGGGCCGAGCGTGTAGACGACGCGGAGCACGGCCGTGTCCAGGTTCGGGTGGCGCCAGAGCGCCGAGCCCGCGAAGAGATCCGCGGCCACGAGGTCCGCGAGCTCCGGGAAGGCGTGGAGCCCGAGGGGCGGCTCGTCCTCCGTGTGATAGAGCGGCGAGTCGGCCTGGGCGCCGTAGTAGGTGTGGCGCCCGGCGAAGACGAGGCGCTTCACGCCGTAGCGCTCCGAGTGCTCGACGACCGCGCGCGTCCCCTGGAGGTTGATGCGGAAGCGGTCCGCGCTCCGGTTCAGGATGTGCGTGACCGTGGCCATGTGGATCACGGCCTCGGGGCGCTCGGTGCGGAAGACCTCCTCGGCGGAGCGCTTCCGGATGTCCGCCTGGGTGATGCGGATCCCCTCGGGCGGGTCGTCCCAGGGGCGCCGGTCGATGCCGAGCACCTCGTGGCCGGACGCGAGGAGGCGGCGGGCGACGGCGCGCCCGAGGAGCCCGGCGACGCCGGTGACGAGGACCTTCACGGCCTGGAGGGTAGCGCGCGCGTTCAGCCCGCGCCGCGCCGAATCACGCCGAGGATCGCCTGGGTGTAGCGGCCTTCGGTGACGCAGGTCTCCGTGCTCGCGTGCGGGGAGACGTAGCCCCCGCCGTGGATGACCTCGACGCCGCCCCCCGGCGTGGGCAGCAGCACGCGCTCGCCGGCGGCGAGCTCAGTATCGCCGACGAGGAGGTGGAGGACGCGCACCTCGAGCTCCGGGGAGCACTCGCCTGCGGGTTGCACGAAGGTGCAGCCGTCGATGAAGCCGAGCGGGGGCCCGCCGGGCATCGGCGGGATCGCGTCCCGGAAACCGAAATCGAAGCCGAGGAAGGCGCGGAGGCCGAGGCGGCCGTCGGCGGTCTCGAGGTCGCTCCAGAAGCCGTCGCGGGTGACGCTGACGCGCTCGCCGCGGACGAGGTCCGGCAGCTCGCCGAACCAGCGGTAGAGGAGCGTGCCCCCGGCCGAGAGGAGGACGGTGATCCCCTCGTCGCCGAGGGTTTCGACGGTGCCCTCGCCCGTCGCGAAGGCCCCGCCGACGCTGGGCACCAGCGGAACCGCGCACGCAGCGCCGGCGTCCACCCCGAGGTCCAGGCCGGCGTCGACCCCGAGATCCACGCCGAGGTCCCGGCCGGCATCGAGACCGAAGTCGCGTCCGAGGTCGCGCCCGAGGTCGACGCCAACGTCGGGAGCGCCGCCGTCCGCGCCCGCGTCGGCGACGCCCGCGTCCGCCGCCCCGAGCCCCGCATCGTCGGCATCGAGCACGAGCGTGCGGGTGCAGCCGACGAGGAGCAGCAGCCCGACGCGCACCCACTGGTCCGGGCGGGGTCGATCGGACGAGCGGCGCATATCCAGAGGTCTACCACGGCCGCCCGAGGGCTCGGGCCGCTACCGCCCACGCATCGCGCGCTCGAACGGCGTTCGAACGCTCGTTGCGCTCGCACGTCCCGCCGGAACGGCGTTAGAACGCGCGTTGCGCCCGCAGGCCCCGCCAACACGCCGTTCGAACGCTCGTAGCGCCCGCGGGCCCCGCCAGAACGCCGTTCGAACGCTCGTGGCGCCCGCGGGCCCCGCCAAGACGCCGTTCGAACGCCCGTTGCGCTCCAATAGCTGCGCCGAAGGGCGTCCGGGTGGCTTGGGGTGCGTGACGAGCACCCGAACGGTCTTCGGGCAACGTCCCCCGTCCTCGGTGCCCCGACGGCGCACTTCGCCCGAGCGGCCTCGCCGCGTTGTCGGCGGAACGCCGCGCTCGATGGGGTTCGTCACCGTGCGCGGAGCGAGCACGCGGCAGCCGCCGAGGGGCGACAAGCCTGCTCGGTGGCCACGCTCCCCACCCGAACCAACCTCGAGTGGAGAGGCGTTGGTCTTCGGGAGCGACTAGGCGGCCACTACGGAGTCGCCGCTGTGCAGTTGTCGATGGACCCAGGGAAGACGTCCGCGCCTCGCGGATGAAAGTCCGCGAACACAGAGTTGAAAGGGGGGTCGCCCACGGGGGCGAACTCGAGCTCGCAATACTCAGCGAAGAACTCGTCGATCACGGCCAGCTGCCCTCGGACCGTGCGGTCACCACAGTTGCCCGGAGTGCCTGTGCCGCATGCATGGAGAAAGCTCGAGACGGTCATCGCCTCCGACTCCTCGGTCCGCCCGTCGATGTATGGAATCGGGATAGACGTAGGGGCGAACTGGACCATCAGTGGACTGCAATCCACGGGCGGATCGTCGTAGAGCCCGCGCCAGTGCGCTAGCGCCAACTCGCAAAACTCGACCACGTTCGTCTCGTTGAAACTACTCATTGGCCGGTCGAGGAACCCATCGGGTACCACGGTAGTGCTACTGCATCCCGGTGTCGTCCATGCGAGCAGCGCTAACAGCGTTCTGTATCGATCCATCTCCGTAGGACCGGTAGCAGGTTGTGTTTCATCTGCGAAGTCACCTACGTCGTCCGGACCGACGCGACTGGCGCTGCACTTCGGGGGCCGCATCGGCAGCCCTGGCGCACCTGCGGTCGCCCGAGGCGGTGCTAAGAGGAGTCATGGCGCGCTCCGCACCGTGTTGCTCCCGCTTCGCGGAGCAGCTCGATCACCAGTGTCCGGACCATCCGAATCCGCACGACTGCCCCGATGTCGTCATCGTCGCTACGGGTCGCGGCTACGCGCTACCGATCCGGGATGGTGGAAGCGCGACGTTGACCATCGCGTTTTGCCCCTTACGCGGCGCCGGTCTTCCGGGTGGCCGCGCCGACGTTGTCAGCGGAACGCCGCGCTCGATAGGGTGAGGCGTGAGCCACCGGTGGCCGGCGAGCGTCGAACGCCTCTTCTGGGATGTGGACCCGGCGGACGTCGAACTCCGCGTGCACGCGGACTACGTGATGGAGCGCGTGATGACGCGGGGCACGCTCGAGGCGATGCGATGGCTCCGAGCCACCTACTCGGTGGCGGAGCTCGCGGCGTTCCTCGAACGATGCGGCGAGCGGCTCGCGCCGCGCGATCGGGCGTACTGGCGACTGGTCGCCGATCTTCCGCGCGAACGAGAGCCCTCGGGAGCGCGGCCACCCTGGAACCAATGAAGGGCCTCTCCGACGCGCAGCAGGAAGCGCTCGTGGTGATCGCCGAAGCGTTGCCCGAGGACGCCTACCTCGCCGGCGGGGTGGCCGTCGCTGCACGCTACGGCCACCGCTTTTCGCATGACCTCGACTTCTTCACGGTCGAGTCGGACCCCGAGAAGCTGGCGACGGCGCTCCGAGAGGACCGGAGGGTCGTGGTCACGAATCGCGCGGCGGACACGCTCTACCTCGAGGTCGGCGGCGTGCCCGTCAGCATACTTCGACACCGCTATCCGCTGATCGCGCCGCGAGAGCGGATCTCCGCCATCCCCGTCCTCGTTGCGAGCGACGTCGATCTCACGGCGATGAAGGTGCACGCGATCGCCTCTCGAGGTGCGGCCCGGGACTTCTGGGACCTTCACGTGCTCCTTCGCGGCCGAGGCTCGACGCTCGCCGACGCGATCGCTGAGCACGCCCATCGCTATCCGCGAGAGGACTCCGGCCACGTGCTTCGGAGCCTGGCCTACTTTGGAGATGCCGACGCGAGCCCGTTGCCGCGGGGACTCAACGGGGCGCGCTGGGCGGAGATTCGCGGCGACTTCGAGCGCTGGGTGCGGGACGTCTGACCGGCGGCGCGCTGCGTGCGACGCTGCGCCCGTGCCTTCCCCCTCGATGCCGCGGGACGTTCGTGAGGCCTTCGCGGCCGTCCCCGCCGACGCGCGCGAGCCCATGCTCGCCGTGCGCGACGCGATCTTCGCCACTGCCGGCGCCGACGCGCGCATCGGGCCCCTCGCCGAGGTGCTCCGCTGGGGCGAGCCCTCCTACCGGCCGCGGTCGAGCGGCACGACCGTGCGCCTCGGCTGGTCGCCGAAGCGGCCGGACCAATGGGGCGTCTACGTGAGCTGCCAGACGACGCTCATCGAGGGCCTCCGCGCCACCGCCGGCGGCGCGCTTCGCTATGACGGCAACCGCGGCGTGCTCTTCGCGCTCGGCGACGCGCCGCCGCTCGGGCGCCTTCGGCCCTTCCTCGCGGAGGCGCTGACCTACAAGCTCCGCTGACCGTGAACCGTTTCGGCGGCCTCGCGGCCCTCCCCTCAGGAGGCCTGCACCCGGGAGACCTGCTGTGAAACGGACTCTGCTTCTCTCGCTCACCCTCGCCTGCTCGTCGTCCTCACAGACGGGCGCCTCGGGCGATGGCGGCATCGACAT
>JBCDGX010000561.1:0-4427 GCA_038750805.1 Myxococcota bacterium | reverse complement strand
GCCCTCGAGGTCGCCGAGGGCCTGCCGGTAGCCGACGAGGCGCTGGCGCTCCTCGGAGATGGTCACGTTCATCGTCGACACCCGCTCTTCGACGGCGCCGTCGATGCGCATGTCGAGGGTGTCGAGGCGCCGCTCGATGGCCGCGATGCGCCGGAAGGCCGTCTCCGCCTGGCTGCCCGAGGCGCCGGCGAGGCGCCGCTCGCGCTCCACCAGCGCGGCGTACTCGGTGCGGCGCCGCTCGTCGGCCTGGTAGCGGTTGTCGCCGACGCCGACCTGGAGCCGCGCGACCTCCACGAGGCGCGTGAGCTCGGCGATCTCCTCCCGGTAGCGAACGACCGCGCCGCGCTGGTTCGCGAGCTCGTTCCGGACGCTCTCGAGGTTGCCGGGGTCCGGCGCCTCGCCGCGCGCGGCCGCGGTCTCGAGCTGTTCGAGGTAGACGTCGAAGGCAACGATGCGTGCCTCGAGCCCTTGCACGGTGACCTCGGCCTCGCCGAGCTCCCGGGTCAGCGCGCGGTAGCGCACCAGGAGCTCCTGGTCCCGATCGATGAAATCGTCGGTCTCCGTGGGCATGCCGCCCATGCTGCGCTCGATACGCCGGCGCTCCTCGCGCACGGCCTGGAGCTCCGGGCTCGAGGCCGAGCTGTTCCGCTCTTCGTACTCGATGAGCTGGCCGCGGGCGCGGACGAGCCGGTTCCGCAGCGCCGTCGTCGACTCGCGGCTCCGCCGGAGATCGCCGAACACGCTCACGCGGTTCGGCGAGTCGAGGGCGGCCGTCAGCCGGATGACGAGGTCGTCGGTCTCGGCCACGAGGCGCCGGGCCGTCGAGAGGTCCGAGAGCACGCCCACGGCGCGGTCGAAATCGCCCTCGAGGTCGACGTAGCGCCGCGCGGTCGCGGGCAGGAAGTCGTCGACGTCGAAGTTCTCCATGTTGGCGCGCACGAGGCCTCGGAAGTAGCCGAGGAGGTCCTCGTGCTCGTCGCGGACCGCCTCGAGCTGGTCGTCGACGGGCCCGAACTCCTCGCGCACCTCGCGAAAGACCCGCGTCGCGTCGTCGAAGCGACCGTTGCGAAGCAACAGGTTGCCGCGGAGCAGCTGACCGTCCGGGATGTACGTGCTGTCCGGCGTCGCGACGGCGAGCACCTCGAGGGCCCGCTCCGCGCGCGTCGAGTCGCCGATGCGGATGTACGCCCAGGCGATCTCGTAGAGCGCCGTGTCGATGTGCGATGAGGTCCGGGCGATGGCCTGGTAGGCCTCGATGGCCTGCTCGATCTGCTCGGTCTCGTAGTAGAGGCGCCCGAGGGCGAGCTGCGTGAGGTCCACGACCTCGCGCTGCTCCGGCGTCGTCGCGTCGGCACGGAGCACCCGGCGGAAGGCCTCGATGGCCTGCGGGTACTCGCCCCGGAGCGTGTGCACCACGCCGATGAAGTAGCGGGCCTGCGGGTAGAAGGGGCTCCCGTCGGGCACGGCCTCGAAGGCGCGGCGGGCCTCCTCGAGGCCGGCGACGTCGATGGTCGGGACGGACGCGTCCCCGGCCTCGCGGAGCTGCTCCTCCGTCGGAACCGCGCGGTTGTAGAGGTACTTCGCGCGGTAGTAGGCGTTCGTCGCCTCGACCTCGGTGGAGGGCAGGCGGCTCAGCTGCTGGAAGTAGCCCTCGACCCCGTCGAAATCGCGGATGCGAATGGCGATCTCGATGAGCCGCCCGAGCGTCCGCTGAAGATAGGGCCCCATGCCCGGCTGGTCCGCGCGCTCGAGGAGCGAGCGAAAGCGCGTCCGCGCCCCGAGCAGGTCGCCGGCCTGGTAGAGGCTCTCACCGAGGTAGTAGAGCGCGTCCGGGAACGACCGGGAGGTCGGGTACGTCTCCACGATGTTCGTGAAGATGATGCTCGCCCGGAGGTAGTCCTGAAGCCGGAAGTAGAGCTCGCCGTCCGTGAGGCGACGCTCGACGAAGTTGGCGTCCCGCCGCGTCTCGATGGTCAGCGGCTCGCGCTCGAGGCCATCGAGGCGACCCTCGATCTCCGTCAGATCGGCGTTGATCCGCTCGAGGCTCTGCGCCGACGCCGGCGCGGCCGCACAGAGGACCGCGCACGCGACGAGGCGAGACCGGAGACCCCGCCGGAGCCGGGTCGATGCTCGCGTCACTCGGAGCCCTCCGCGTCGTCCGGAGCCTCCGCGCTGCGCCGGGCCTGCTCCTCGACGCGCTCGACGTAGCGAATGGCCGGGCGCTCCTCGAGCGGCGCGGTCGGGCCGCCCTTCTCGTAGCCGACGACGCGGAGCTCGAGGCGCCGGCCCTCCGGCGCGGTGAAGCTGTAGTTCGAGCGGACCTTGAAGCGGTAGCCCTTCAGATAGCTGAAGATGCCGTAGCCGTGGCCGCGGTACTCGAGGTTCACGGAGATCGTGTGCTCACCGGGGACGATGCTCCCGTTGTAGATCTCGAGCTCCTCGCGGTCGGAGAGCGTGCCCTCCTCGTCGGCCTTGTTGAAGATCGGCGCGCCATCGAGCGCGTAGACCGCCTTCACGAGCTTGTAGGACGAGCTCATGCGGTTCTCGTGCACGATCACCGCCTGGGCGCCGGCGACGACGCCCTGGAGCACGGTCTCGGCGAGGAGCGAGAGCCGGGCCTTGGACCGGAAGATCTGCTCCTTGAGCTCGTTGATGCGCTGCTCGAGGTCCCGGAGGCGCACGGCATAGGTGCCGGCGTCGATGCCCTCGTCCCGCGCGGCGCTCGTGGTCGTCTCGCCGACGCCGGTCGTCGCGGCGGGATCGGCCGCGGTGGCCTCCCCGCCCTCGGGCTGCGTGGCGGCGGAATCCGCCGGGGCGTTCTCGCTCCCATCCTGGGGCTGGGCCACGGCGAGGCCGAGGCCGCTGGCCGCGAACGCGGCGAACGCGAGGCCGATGGCCAGCGCGGCGCTCGGTCGAAGGTTGCTGCGCATGTTCTGCTCTCCCCCTCTGCGGTGGGCCCGTACGGCTCCCATCAGCCGATTTGGAGCCTAGCGTGATCTTCGGTCGATCCGCCGTCGTCTTTGAGTGACGGCGTGACGAAGTCACGGTTCATCGTGCAAAGGCCCCTCATCCTCGGCGCTCGCTTAGCAGCGCCCCTGGGGGCGGTCAACGTGAGCGCTGCTCAAAGCGCCGTGATGTCGCATAGATGGCGCGGTGCCCGTTACAGGTCGTACGCAGGTCTCACCGGTTGCCCTTTTCAGGGGTCCATGAGCGGGGACGCGCGACCTGTAAGGCAGGTCTCAACGTCCGAAACGGCGACGCCGAAGTCTCAGGCCCGCCGCGCGAAAACCGACGTCGAGGGCGGCGCCCAGGTCGGGCACGAAGAGACCCCCCGGGAGCTCGCCCTGCTCCTCGAGTACCGCGCGCCAGGAATCGTCCGCCACCACCGCACGAGCGACCCCGAGCATGCGGGTCGCCTCCAGGGCGTCCACGAGCGCTCCCGCGCGGCGCGGCCCCGGCGCCGGTAGCGCGCGCAGGTCGTAGAGCGCGGCAGCTGCGTCTTCCCGATGCACCGTGCGGGCGAAGCTCTGGCCCCGCTCGCCGAGCCGCTCCGCGTCGAGCCCCCCCACCGCCACCCAGAGGCGCACGCCGGGCGCCGGCGTGAGGAAGGGCTGAGCGCGCTGGAGGGCATCCATCCACTCGCCGCGCTGACGCTCGCCGTGCCCGCGCACGAAGCCCTCGACGAACGCCGCCGAGAGGTCGTCGGCGAGGCCCTCGGGGACGCTCATGGCCTGCGTCCGGCAGGCGGCGAGGAGCGCCGGCACCCCTTGGCCGGCGCTCGCCGGGCTCAGGCCGAGGATGGCGAGGCGCCGCCCGAGGAGCGTGAGCATGGCGAGTGCCTCGTGGTGCTCGAGGGCGAGCGTATCGAGCGCCGTCTCCGTGCTCAGCGCGAAATGGAGCGAGCACGCCGCCGGCCGGCCCTCGTCCCGGAGGCTCGGGGCCAGGGCCGCGTCGGGCTCCGTCGCGGCGCGCGCGGCGAAGGCCTCGGTCCAGGCGCCGAGCAGGGCCTCGAGGCTCGCCTCGACCTCCGCGAGGCGTCCGCCGAGGCGACGGAACTCGCCCGATCGGCCCGCCTCGGCCGCCGCCGGCCAGTCTCGCCCCTCCGTGCGCACGTCGGGAGAATGCCAGAGGTGACGGCGGCGGGCCCGTTCATGGGGTGCGCGCAACCCTCGACGTGGCGCGCGCGCAAAGGTAGACAACGACTCGCGTGCCCATCGTCGTGCAGAAGTACGGCGGCAGCAGCGTCGCCGATGTCGAGAAGCTCCACCTCGTCGCCGAGAAGGTGGTGGCGGCGCGGGAGGCCGGTGCGGACGTGGTCGTCGTCGTCAGCGCCATGGGCAAGACGACGGACCAGCTCCTGGCGCTCGCGTCCCTGTCTCAGCAGGCGAGACCTCGCCGGGGCAAGTTGAGCAGGGCGAGGCTGATGT
>JBCDGX010000560.1:0-4427 GCA_038750805.1 Myxococcota bacterium | reverse complement strand
GCCCGTTCCAATCAGCGAGCACCTTGTCGTCGAGGCCCGGCGGCGGGCGCGTGGCGCGCACGGCGTAGAGCGACTCGCGGGCCGCCTCGAGCTCGGCGCGGAAGCGCTCGGGCGCGAGCCCCTCGGCCCGCGCGAAGGCCTCGGCCCTCGCCGTCTCGTGGAGGATGCTCCGCCCTTCGAAGTTCCCGCCCGCGGTGACGTCCCAGAAGCGCGCGAGGCGCGCGACGGCGTCGGGTTCCATCGCCGCGAGGGCCGCGCCGAGCTCCGCGGGCGTCCAGGTGAAGAACCACCCCTCCTCGCTCTCGCCGCTCGGCGTCGGGCTGTCCGCGTCCGTGGCGCTGTAGAAGCCGCCGCCGGGCGCCCGCATCTCGCGAAGCGCGTAGTCGAGGGTGCGGCGCGCCACGTCGCGGAGCGCCTCCCGGCGAGCACCGCGCGTCGCCTGCGCGCCCTCGAGGTACGCGAGTGCGAGCTGCGCGTTGTCGTAGAGCATCTTCTCGAAATGCGGCACGAGCCAGCGCGGGTCCGTCGAGTACCGATGGAAGCCGCCGCCCACCTGGTCGTGCATTCCCCCGGCGGCCATGCGCTCGAGGGTCACGAGGGCTTGCTCGCGGAGCGCGGCGGCCCGCTCGGGCGCGCTCGGGGCGAGGCGCCGGGCCACGCGCAGCACCAGCACCAGGCGGCTCGGCTGCGGGAACTTGGGGGCGCGCCCCCATCCCCCGTGCTCGGCGTCGAAGCGCCGCGCGATGGCCTGCGTCGCGGCGCTCAGGGCCTCCGGTCCGGGCACGGCGCTCGGGCGGGCCGGCGCCGTGAGCGCGCGAACCCGCTGGCTGAGCTCCTGGGCCTGGGCGACGACGTCGTCGCGCCGCTCGCGGTAGGCCTCCCGGAGCATGTGGAGGATGGAGAGGAAGCCCCGGCGCGCGCCGCGGTCGCCGTCCCGGGCCGGGAAGTAGGTGCCGGCGAAGAAGGGCTCGCCCTCCGGGGTCATCACCACGGTCATCGGCCAGCCGCCGCGCCCGGTCATGAGCTGGACCGCCGTCATGTAGATCTCGTCGACGTCCGGCCGCACCTCCCGGTCCACCTTCACGGGAACGAAATGCGCGTTGATGACCTCGGCGATCTCCCGATCCTCGAAGGACTCGCGCTCCATCACGTGGCACCAATGGCAGGTCGCGTAGCCGACGCTCAGGAGCACGGGCTTGCCTTCGGCGCGGGCCTTCGCGAAGGCCTCCTCGCCCCAGGGGAACCAGCTCACGGGGTTGTGCGCGTGCTGGAGGAGATAGGGGCTCGGCTCGAGGAGCAGCCGGTTCACGAACTCCGGGCTCCCGTCCGGGCGGAGATGCTCCGTGCGCGGCACGTAGTCCGGCCCGAGGGCCGCGAGCGTCTCGCGGAGGCGCGCTTCGAGGGCGTCATCGACCATGGTCACTCCCGGCGCCGGCGGGCTACCGATGCGGGCCTCCGCGGGGCTCGCCTCGACGGGGGCCTCGGCGCCGGGGCCCACCGTCGCCGCCGAGCGGCAGGTGCAGGCCCCGAGCAGGCAGGCGCCCAGCACGAAGAGGCGCGGCACGCGGAGACGTTTCACGCGCCGGATGCTGCCACGAGCCTCAGGCCGCCGCTTCCTCGAGGGGCGCGAAGTTCTCCGGCCGCATGAGGGCCTTCATGATGATCGGCTTGGCGAGCACGAAGCCGTTGATGGTCTCGTCGAGCTGCGTGACGACGCCGGCGAGCAGCATGAAGGCGCGCCCGTAGAGGATCAGATCCGTCGGGATGTGAACGCCCTCGATGGTGCCCGCGAGCTCCTGCGCCATGCGCTTCAGGTCCTCGGCGTCCATCTCCTTCAGCTCCTGGGGCGAGAGCTCGAAGACGTCGTCGAAGAAGGTCTGGAGCAGCGGACGGCCGGCCTCCACGTCTTCCTTCCGCGCGATGTCCATGGCCACGACCGCCCGGCTGAAGCCGTCGACGTCCCGGCCCATGAAGGCGATGGCGGCGTGGATGAGCTTCCGCTGGAAGCCCTTCGGGAGCTCCTTCGACTGGCCGAAGTCGAGGATGCAGACGACGGGGCGCCCATGCTCGCCCATGCGCGCCATGAGGTTCCCGGGATGGGGGTCCGACTGGAACACGCCGTCGATGAAGAACATGTGCGTGTAGGCCTCCATCATCTTGAGGATGAGGGGCTCGACCTCCATGCCCACGGCCTCGCGCTTGGCGACGTCGGTGACCTTGAAGCCGTCGAACCACTCGGTGCAGAGCACGGAGCGGCTCGAGTGCTCGAAGATCACCTCGGGGACGACGAGGTCCTCGATGCCGAGGAGGTTCTCCCGGATGCGATGGCCGAAGCGCGCCTCCTTGCGGTAGTCGAGCTCCTCCGTGAGCGCGCGCTGGATCTCGTCGAGGATGAGGCCGAGGTTCACCTTCACGGGCGCGAAGATGGCGAAGAAGGGCGCCGCCTTTCGGCCGACCCAGAGGTCGCAGGCGAGGCGGGTCCGGATGCCCGGGTACTGAATCTTGATGGCGACGCGCCGCCCCTCCTTGGTGACGGCGCGGTGCACCTGGCCGAAGCTCGCGGCGTTGACCGCGTCCTTCTCGATGGAGGCGAAGAGGGTCTCGGCGCGGGCGCCGAGCTCGCCCTCGAGGGTCCTGGCGACGCGGCGCCAGGGCGAGGGCTCGACCTTGTCCTGGAGGAGCGAGAGCACCTCGGCCCACTCGGCGGGGAGCAGGTCCACGCGCGTCGACATGACCTGGCCGACCTTGATGAGGCCGCCCTTCATGCGAACGGCCGTCCGGTAGAAGCGCCGGGCGCTGCGCCGGTGGATGCGGGACCAGGCCTCGGGCGAGGGGGTCCGGCCGAACCACTTCATCGCGAGCCAGCGCCAGAAATAGGTCCACCAGATCGGGACCAGCATGACCGTGAGGTAGGTCGCACGCGCCGGGGTCAGCCAGAGTCGCTCCACCCGCCAGAGCTAGGGCGGGGAGCGGCTGGCTACAAGGTACGCATAACGCCGCACGATACCTACATCGACGGGCGGAGCCGCCGATCCCTAGACTGAACGGGATGCCGACGGCGGACGAGCTCGAGGACACCTTCCGGATCGTCCTCCGGCAAGGTGCCAATCAGGTCGCCACCTGGCGGAACCTGGTGCTGGCCCATTGGTCGGACACGCCGGGGCCGGAGCCCATGCGCGCGATTCACGAGTCGCATCTCGCGCTGCTCCATCGGCACGCCAAGGTCGGCCACCTGGTGCTGATCCGCGGCGGCCCGAAGCGACCCACGCCCGAGGCGCGGGAGGTGGCCTCGCGCTACTCCCAGCAGTCGCGCATGAGCTCCATCGCCATCGTGCTCGAGGCCGAGGGGTTCTGGGGCGGGGCGGCGCGGGCCTTCCTGACGGCGGTGCTCTTCCTCTCGCGGAGCGAGGCGCCGACGCAGCTCTTCGGCGACATCGAATCCGCGCTCGACTGGCAAGCCGGGGTGCTCGGCGAGCATGCCCCGCCGCGCGCCGAGGCCGCCGACGCCCTGGCCCAGCTCCGGCGCCTCGCCAGCGAGGCGCCCCCGCGGATGCGGGGCTGAAGAGGCCGTTAGCGTAACACCCGACCCCCTTTCTCGTACCCGCTTCGAGCACGCCGCTGGCGGCGCGCGGAACGAGGGACGGATGCGAGTCGTGATCATCGGGAACGGCGTGGCCGGCATGGAGGCCGCGCTCGAGGTCCGGAAGCGCGAGCCCGAGTGGGACGTGACCATCGTCAGCGAGGAGTCGGACCACTTCTTCAGCCGCACCGCGCTGATGTGGGTGTTCTCGGGGCAGCTCAGCCACCAGTGCATCGAGCCCCTCGAGCGGGACGTCTACGAGCGCCTGCGCTTCCGGCGCGTGCGGGCCCGGGCGACGGGCATCGACGTGGAGAGCCGGCACGTACGCCTCGCCGGCGGCCTCCCTCCCCTCCCCTTCGACCGGCTCCTCGTGGCTTGCGGCTCGAAGCCCCGGCCAGGCCCCTGGCCGGGCTCGGACCTGGTCGGCGTGGGGAACTTCGTCACGCACCAGGACCTCGCCTGGTACGAGAGCGAGGTCCATGGCGGGCCGAGCCACGGAGGCGAGGCGCCGAACGCCGACGCGCACCTGGCCTACTCGGCCCCGGACTCGCCGTACCGCAAGCGCCCGGTCGCGGCCGAGACGCGCGGGAGCGCAGCCCGCGAGGTCGCCGTGATCGGCGGCGGGCTCATCGGCATCGAGGCCGTGGAGGTCGCGCACGCGGCCGGCCTGCACCCGCGCTTCTTCATCCGCGAGGAGTGGTTCTGGCCCATGGCCATCGACCGGGCCGAGTCGACGTGGATCAGCGAGCGCATGCGTGAGCACGGCGTGCACGTGCACCTCTCGGAGAACGTCGAGCGCATCACGGGCGGGGACTTCGTCGAGAAGATCGTCACCGACCAGGACGAG
>JBCDGX010000559.1:0-4428 GCA_038750805.1 Myxococcota bacterium | reverse complement strand
TCCGGCCCGAGCGAGCCGACGCCGAAGGTCGCGCAGGTGTCGCCATGCCAGCCCTCGAGCTCGCTCGTGACGTCGATGGAGACGAGATCGCCGCTCGCGAAGACCACGTCCGGGCGCGGGATGCCGTGGCAGGCGACGTCGTTCACGCTCACGCAGACCGCGCCCGGGAAACCCGGGTAGCCGAGCTGCGCCGGTCGCGCGCCCCGCGCCGCCGTGTCCTCGCGAACGAGGCGGTCGACGTCGGCCGCGCTCCTGCCCGGGCGCAGCGCCGCGCCGACGCGCGCCAGCGTCGCCGCCGCCACCTCTCCGGCCGCCCGCATGGCGCCGGCCTGTCGCGCGGAGAGACGCTCGAGGGGCATGCGAGGGATGTCCCGCCGCAGGGCGCGCGCGTCCAATACCGATTTCGCATCGGCCGGTCCCGCGTGCGGGGGCTACGCTCGGGGCGTGAGCCTCTCGCAGATCGAGTACTTCGTGGCGATCGCCGAAGAGGGCCACATGGGGCGCGCGGCGCGCCGGCTCCACGTCTCGCAGCCTCCCCTCAGCCGGCAGCTTCGCGCGCTCGAGGACGAGCTCGGCGCGCGGCTCTTCGCCCGGACACCCCGGGGCATGCGCCTGCTGCCCGCGGGCGAGGCGTTCCTCACGGAGGCCCGCGCCGTGCTCGACGCCGTCGAGGCGGCGCGCCGCGCGGTGGAGCGCACCCGCGACCCCCGGCGGGAATGAGCCCCGGGCTCAGCCGAGGGTGGCCTCCCAGGCCGCCGAGCCCGCGAGCGCGGCGGGCGCACGGGGCTCCGAGGGCGCGCCGAGGACCTCCCCGAGCGGGCGCTGCCACCAGCCCACGTCGTGCCACGCGCCGCGCTTGAAGCCGACGCGCCGGTAGATGCCGACGGGCTCGAAGCCGAAGGACTCGTGGAAGGCGACGCTCGCCTCGTTCGGGAGCGTCACGCCGGCGAGCGCCTCCCGGTAGCCGAGGAGTGCGAGCTGCGCGAGGAGCGCTTCGTAGAGTCGCCGCGCGACGCCACCGCGGCGGGCCCGGGCGTCGACGTAGACGCTCGTCTCGACGGCCCAGCGGTAGGCCTCGCGCCGGCGGTGGGGGCCCGCGTAGGCGTAGCCGACGACGGCTCCCTCGCGCGCGGCCACGAGCCAGGGATGCGTCCGGAGCGTGGCCTCGACGCGCGCCGCCATCGCCTCTCCGCTCGGCGGCGACGCCTCGAAGGAGATCGCGGTCTCGCGCACGATGGGCGCGTAGATCGCCGCGAGGGCCTCGCCGTCGGCCGGCGTCGCCAGCCGCACGACGCTCACGCGTTCTCCTCGGCGAGGCGGCGGAGGAACGCCGGGTCCTTCACCTCGATCCAGAGCGCGTTCGCGACCGCGATGGCCTCGCCCTCGGCGTCCAGCACGGCGCTGTCCGCGAAGTGCTTCCGCCCCTCGGAGCGCCGCGGCCAGGCCAGCACCTGCAGCGCCTCGCCTGGCGCCGGCCGGCGCCGCACCTCGGCCGTGAGCTGACCGAGGAGCGCGAAGGTGCCGTGCAGCCCGAGCGCAAAATAGCTCGGGCAGTCGAGGGCGGCCCAGAGGATCTCCGGCGCGAGGAGCCCGTCGTCGGCCGCGAGGTCGGCCGCCGGCTCCCAATGCGCTCCGACCCGATCGGTGCCCGCGATCGGTCCCGTGAAGAGCTGGAGGCCGTCGCCCGGCGCGCGCCGGGGACCGCAGACGAAGCAGCGCGGGAGCGCGTGGTCCGCCGCCGCCGCGAGATAGGCGCTCCGGCTCGCCGCGAGCTGCGCGGGGCTCAGCGGCTCGGGCACCTCCACGTCGACCTCCCCCGGCGCGGCGAGGCCCGTCAGGCGCTCGCCCTCGGGAGTCTCCTCGACGAGCACGACGGTGTCGCCGTCGCGGCGAAGCACCATGTCGCGATCGAGGGGCGGCGGCGCCTTCAGCGAGACCCGCGCCGGCCCCTCGACGTAGGCGCCGAGGCGCCCACAGGCGTAGCCCCCGTTGGCCGAGCGGGCCGGGCCGCAATAGCGGGCGGGGATGCGGAGCGTGTCGGTCGGCATGCGGTCTCCTCGCGGCGCGGCCACCCGCGGATCCTAGCGCGGGAGCGCGGGCGTTCAGAGCGCCGCGGGCAACGCGAGCTCGACGCGCTCGAGCACGCAGCCCTCGCCTGCGCCGGGGAGCGCGCCCGCGGCGACCTCGAGCACGGTGCGGGCGAGCGCGCAGCGGGCGACGTCCTCATCGGGGCCGAAGCGATGGACGGCGCTCAGCTCTCCGCTCTCGCGGGCGAAGAGCGCGTCGATGGCGAAGGGAACGCCCGCGTTGCGCACGCAGACCTCGTCCTCGGTGGGGAAGGCGAGGAGGAGCCCGGTGCCGGGCGCCAGCCCCGAGCGCCCCATGAGCCCCCGCCGCCGGGCCTCCGCCGTGCGGGCGACCTCGACGTGCACCGTGCGGGGCGCCGCACCGGGACAGCGGAGGACGACGCGGGGATCGTCCCCGCATCCCGAGAGCAACAGCGCGAGTGCGAGCCGCGCGCCGAACGACGCCCACCGCGCACGGTTCATAGGGCGACGCCCCGCCAGCCCGTGCCGCGGGCGAGCCACGCGAAGGCCCCGAGGCGCACGGCCCAATCCGCCGTGCTCGCGATCCACGCGCCGAAGAGCCCGAGGCCCGCGCCGAACGCCAGGAGCGCGGTGAGCCCGACCCGCACGACGACCCCGCCGACGAAGGTCACGATCAGCGCCGCGCGCGTCGCCCCGGCGCCGCGGAAGGCGTCCGCGTGCACCACGGCCGCGCCCATCAGCGGCGCCGCGAAGGCCGCCAGGACGAGGCAGGGCACGCCGAGCGCGACGACCGAGGCGTCCGACGCGAACGCCCGGAGGAGCGTCTCCGGCAAGAGGAGGAAGAGGAGCCCCAGACCGGCGAGGCCGAGCGCGGCGAGGCGCGTCCCGGCCCGGAGGGCGGCGGCGGCGGAGAGCGGCGCGCGCGCCCCGAGGCGCTGCGCCACCACGGCGGCCGTCGCGATGCCGAAGCCATCGGCGCTCGTGAAGGCCACGCTCTCGATGCTGAGGAGCGCCTGGTTGGCCGCCATGGCGGTCTCCCCGAGCTGGCCGATCATGGTCACGTAGACGAGATAGCCCGCGTGCTGGAGCGTGCGCTCGCCGAAGCTCGCCCCCGCGACGCCGAGCATACGCCGGAGCGCCTCGCGCTCGCCCCCCCGGCCGCGCCACGAGAGCGCCCGGGCCGGGCCGGCGAGCAGGCCGAGGAGGAGCACGCACTGCACGGCGAGGGCGAGGGCCGTCGCCAGCGCCGCGCCGCGGCTCCCGAGCTCCGGCAGACCGAGGCGCCCGAAGACCAGCGCCCAGGTGAGCGCCGCGTTCAAGAGGTTGCCGACCAGGGCCACGACGAAGGGCGTCCGCGTATCGCCGGCCGCCGCGAGGGCCAGCCCGGCGGTCAGGCTCAGCAGGTAGAGCGGGAGCGCGGGGAGCGCGACGCCGAGGTAAGCCCGGCTGCTCGCGTAGACCGCCTCCCCGGCTTCCGGGAAGAGGCCCGCGTGCACGCCCCCGAGACCCGCGAGGAGCACCGCCCCGGCGGCGATACCGAAGGCCAGCGCGAGGCCCACCGAGGCGCGAAGCCCGGCCGCGGCGCCCGGGGCGTCGCCCTCCCCGGTCCTTCGCCCGATCCACGCGACGGTGCCGACCGTGAACGCGCCGAGCACGCTCGTCGCCGCCCACAACAGCGGCCCGTTGATCTGCATCGCCGCGAGGTCCGCGCGGCCGTGATGACCGAGCGCCGCCCGGTCGACGAGGAAGACCAGCCCGTGGAGGAGCTGCTGCCCAATCGCGGGACCGGCGAGGCGGAGGACGGCGCGGGTCTCGTCCCCGCGCGCCGCCTTCAGCGCATACGCATCTGGACCTTCTGCTTCGGCACCAGGCCCTCGCGCTGCGCGACCTCCGTCGCGAGGCGCTTCGCCTCGGGATGCACGCCCTTCTGAAGGAAGGCCGCCAGCTGGTTCGCGTCGACCCGGGCGAGGCGCATCATCGCCGTGCGCGCCCGCCCCTTCTTCCGGAGCTTGATCCACGTGAAGACCTCGGCCCGGTGCAGCAGCGCCTTCATCTCGGCGATCTCCGGGTCGTCGGCGTCGAAGACCTCGAGGATCTTCGCCGCAGCCTTGGCGTCGCCGGTCCGCGCGAGGGCCTCCGCCTTCACGGCGCCGTACATGGCCTTCTGCTTGGCCTGCGGCGCCTGATCAAGCTGGATCGCCATCGCCGGCTCCT
Organism: Myxococcota bacterium; assembly: GCA_038750805.1. Taxonomy (GTDB): domain Bacteria; phylum Myxococcota_A; class Polyangia; order Polyangiales; family Houyiibacteriaceae; genus CALCTH01. Next base: position 166 of record JBCDGX010000559.1, on the reverse strand, counting down.
TGGCCTCGGCGACCTTGTTGTTCACCAGGTACATCAGCGCGAGCTGCGCCCGCACGTCGTTGCGAACGAGGCGCGGGGCCTTGTCGATGTCGATGCTCTCCATCACCGCGAGGGCCGCCTTCGGGTCCTCCTGGGCCACGAGATGGGCCTCGGCGATCTTGTTCAT
>JBCDGX010000558.1:0-4441 GCA_038750805.1 Myxococcota bacterium | reverse complement strand
CTGAGGGGGGCGCGCGACCCGTGCGCGCGCGTCAGGCCGTGAGCGACGCGATGGCCTCCATCACCGCGCGGACGTGCGCGGCGTCCGCGGCGGCCGGGTGCGGCGGCGCGAAGCGGCCCGAGTCGTTGTCGAAGTAGCGGCCCGACGCCTCGGCGAAGCGCTCGCCGAAGGCCGCCTCGAGCAGGATGTCCGCGCCGATGCGGAGGTCCTTGCCCGGGATCCCGAAGCCCTCCTTCACCATCTTCGATGCGAGGAGCGAGCCGGGGTTGAGCGCCATGACCACCGGTCCTTTCGGGAGCTCGCCGGCGAGCGCGGCCGACCAGATCGTGATCGCCAGCTTGCTCTGCGCGTAAGCGTCCATGTCCTCGAGGTGCCGCGCGCCCTTCATCGCCGCCAGGTCGACGCGCTCCTGGGCCGCCGACGAGAGGTTCACGATGCGGCCGTCCTCCGGCACGAGCGGCAGGAGCCGGCGCGTGAGCACGATGGGCGCGAGCGTGTTCACCACGAAGCGCACGTCGAGGCCTTCGTCCGTGAGGGTGCGCGCCGTCTTCAGCACGCCGGCGTTGTTGATGATCACGTCCAGGCGCCCATGCGCGGCGGCGATGCGCTCGGCCATCGCTTCCACCTCGGCGAGGCGCGCGAAGTCGGCGACATAGCGCTCGGTCGCGCCTCCGATCTCGGCGGCCACGGCGTCGAGCTTCGTCGCGTTCCGCCCGTGGAGCAGCACGGTGTGCCCAGCGTCGGCCATGAGCCTGGCGGCGAGCTTGCCGATGCCGTCGGTGGCGCCGGTGAGGAGTACGGTCTTCGGGTTCATGGTCGGTCCTGGGCGAGCGCGGGAAGGAGCTCCGTCGCGAGGCGTTCGAGCGCCTTTTCGACGGGGGTGCTCTGGAATCGGAGGTTGAGGGCGACGTGGTTCACGCCGGCGAGGCGCAGCCCCGCGAGGTGCTGCCGTAGAAAGCGGATGCCCGAACGGAAGCCGAGGTGGATGGGCCGCGGCGGCGCGTCCGGGTCCTCCACGAGGTCGATGTAGAGCGACTGCATGACGGGCTTGTTCGCGATGCCCGCGGCCGCGACGCGCCGGCGGTAGTCGGCGACGACCCGCCGCTGGAGGGCGACGTCGCGGGGGTAGGTCATCCAGCCGTCGCCGTGCCGGGCGACCCACTCGGGCGATTGCTGGCTCCCGCCCGTGATGAGCAGGGGCAGGCGCCCGCCCACGGGCTTCGGGAGCAGGTCCATGCCGCCCGTGAGCGTGCCGCTCTCGTTCGCGAAGCGCGGGGAGTGCTCGGCGAGCGCGCGGAGCAAGGCCACGCTCTCGCGGAAGCGAGCGCCCCGCTCCGGGAAGCTCGCGTGGAGCGCCGGGTACTCCTCGGGGCGGTCGCCGGAGGCGATGCCCAAGAGGACCCGCCCGCCGCTGAGCACGTCGGCGGAGGCCGCGGCCTTGGCGACGTGGGCGGGCTGGCGAAGGGGGAGGATCACCGAGGCCACCCCGAGCGCGATGCGCTCCGTCGTGGCCGCGAGCGCACCCAGGTAGACGAAGGGATCGAAGACCTGCCCGGCGTCGCCGAAGGTAGGCACGTCGAAGGGCACGTCCCGAAGCCAGACGGCGGCGAACCCGAGCTCCTCCGCGAGCTTCACGCGCTCGAGATGCCGCTCGAGGGTCGGCACGCGCGTGTGGGGGTAGGCTTCGATGGGGACGACGAGGCCGACGCTGAGCCGACCGGGCTGGAAGACGGCGCCGTAGGCGCGATTCAGCGGGCGGAAGGCGCTCTGGGGACTGGGTGCCGATCGTTGGGTGTCCATGGGGGCGTCTCGCGGCGTGGAGGGCTCACCCTAGTTCTCCACCCCGCTGGGGGAACCGGGTGTTCGCTTGGCACACCTTCAACGGTTCGTTGAAGAACGAGCTCGTCGGGCGACGTCCCGGGGCCAGCCTAGGTGAGCGCCTGCTGAGTCAGGCGCAGAAAGCGCCCCACGGCTTCGGCGGCTTGCGCCGGCATCGTCTTGGCAGCGTGTCGTAGCTGGCCCGCCATTCGGGCGCGTAGGTGAGCACCTCGCTGGGCAGCATGGGGCGAGCGCCGTCCGAAAGGGGCCGAGGAGGGCGTCCCCACCGTCCATGCCGGGCAGGATGAGCGCCTTCACCCGGCTTCTCGCCCGTCGAGCGTGCGGTGAAGGGTGTCCGCGATCAGGCCCACGATCGGAGGCAGCTTCGGCAGCGTGTCCGCGGGTAGCGCGGCGTCGGTGAAGAGCCCACCGAAGCACTGCCCGGCCATGGACGCGACGGAGTCGCAATCACCGCCGCACGCCACGATGTCCGCCACCATGCGGAGGTAATCGCCGTGCTCCGCGGCTTCCGCGTAGGCGTGGAGCGCGAGGGGAACCGACTCGACGACATAGCCGCTCGCTCAGAACGAGCTGGCCACCGCGCGCAGGCTCGCCCCGCGGGTTCGGATGGCCTCGAGCCGGTCGCGGAGCCGTGTGTCCGGAAGCTCCGAGGCGAGCCGGCCGAAGAGTGCCTCACGCCCGTGCCAGCCTCGGTCCATTCCGTCCTGGAGGGCCAGGGCGAGCGCCAGCGCGCCGCTGTACGCCTCGTCGTTGTGATGGGTCACGCGAGCGACATCGCGGAGTCTCTGTCGCCCCGCCGTCGCGGAAAGGTCGAGGACGAAGGAGAGGGGGGCGATTCGGATGGCTGCCCCGTTGCCGGCCGCGAACTCGCCCCGGCGCCCGACGAGCGCCCAGTGGCCCCCCACGGCAAGTTCTTTGAGCGCCTTCGCCGTGGCGGACCCAGCGCCGACGATCCCCTGCTCCCGATGCCAGCGAAGAATGTGCGCCGCGACGACCTCCGGGTCCACGTCGCCACCCGTTTCCGCGAGTGCCTCGCAGGTCGCGAGGGTGAGCTGCGTGTCGTCCGAGAAGCCTCCGACGCGCAGCGGCGGAGGAGGGCCAGGTGCTCGGCCCTCGTGCGCGAACGCCATCGCGTCGGCGAGCGGGGGCAAGCGCTGCGGCTCAGCGCTCCGTCAGCCCGACGAGACCCAAGGCGAACCCCGGCAGGTTCAGGCCCGCCTGGGGGCCGCCAGCGGCGTCGTAGCGATAGATGGTCGTCGACGAGAAGTCCGCGGCGGCGACCGCGTCGTAGCTCCCCGTACCGATGACCAGCGGCGAGGTGGCCCCGGAGCGAAGGGGGACGGCGTCCTCGAGGACCCCCGGCGCGATGGTGTCGTCGAGCGTGATGGCGTAGGTGCGCCAGGCCGGCGCACCGTTGATCTCGTCCTGCGTCGCCCCGAGCGGCACGACGGTCGCGTCGTAGGCGACCACATAGGCCGTGTCCCCGGGGCCTTTCACGAGGCCGCCGCTCACCGCCGTGCCTGTCAGCGACTCGTGCGTGACGAAGAAGTCCGGGTCGAAGGCGCGTTCGCCCGCCCGGATGCGGAGGATGCCGCTCGGCCCCGCGGCGTCCGGTCGTGCCCCCACGGTGCCACCGTTGAAGGGCCCCGAGGCAAGGTAGAGGTCGCCGTTGTCCGCGAGCACCGCTTCCCCCAGGTATCCGCAGCGCGCGTCCTCGATCACGGTGACCTCGTCGGTCGCGACGTCGATGGAGAGCACGCGCGCGAGCTGCTCGGCGCTGCCCTCGTCCATGTCCCGGAGGATGACCATGATCAGAACGTCACCGTCGCGGAGGAAGGACTGGACGGAGAGCACGACTTCCGGGTTCGCGTCCGACACGGGGGCGATGGCGTCCAGCGAGAACTCGCCCGTGATCACCAGCTCCGTCGGGTCGAAGGTGAAGCCGAGGAGGCCCTCCGAGTCGAGGTAGTACGCTTTCGTCGGCGACACCGCCACGACCTTCGGCGGGATCTGCGTGATGGTCACGCCGCGCCCCGCGAAGGACACGGGGCCGGACTCGGTGACCGTACCGTCCTGGGCGACGTCGTAGCGGAAGACCTCCGGGGCCGTGCCGCTGCTCGCCAGAAAGGAGCGCCCCGTGGGGCCCGGGCTGATCAGCGTGGAGAAGGGGAGCTCGACGCTCTCCGCTGGGTCCACGGCGCTCTCGTCGGGTCGCTCAGCGCCCCGGAGCGGGCATGGCTTGAAGCGCGGTGCCAGGCTATCGCCTAGCCAGGTCTAGCGATGCTCCTCGCGGCTCGTCTCCACCAGCCGTCGGTTAAACGCCCGCAGCGCCTGCACATGGCTGACGGTCCCAACCACCGTCCGCCGCTCTCGCGGATCAACGACCATAAGCGTGTTGGCGCCGGTCTCGTTGAATATGCGAAGCGCCTTCTCAAGGCTGTCATTGGCGCGCACCTTCGCCGGATCGTCTGGGTCTGTGAGGCTAGACGGGTCAGCCCGCGCGCTCATAAACGCCGACAACTGCACCGTTTTGAGGAAATAGCGATGCGGCCCCTCGGTGAGCACAACGCCCCGCGTTTCCAACTGCCAGTGGAAGAATGAG
>JBCDGX010000557.1:0-4446 GCA_038750805.1 Myxococcota bacterium | reverse complement strand
CTCCCGCCGCGGCAGCGCCGCCGCATCGACGGCGTCGAGCTCGCCTTTCACGACGCCGGGGCGGGCGCGCCCCTGGTGCTGCTCCATGGCCTCGGCGCGTCGGCGCTTTCCTGGGCGCCGATCTTCCGGGGCCTGGCCCTCGACCGTCGCGTCATCGTCGTCGACCTTCCCGCGCACGGAGAGAGCGCGGCTCCGGCCGAGGGCTTCTCCCTCGCCGGGGCGGGGCGGGCCGTCGCCGGGCTCCTCGCCGAGCTCGACGCCGCGGACGCCGTCTGGGTCGGTCACTCCATGGGTGGGCAGATCGCGCTGGTGCACGCCCTCGAGGCCGGTCCCCCGCCGGGGCTCGTGCTCGTCGCGCCGGCGGGCTTCGAGGCCTTCACGGTCCCCGAGGCGTCGATGCTCCGCGCGGCCGTCACGCCCGATTTCGTGCGCCTCCAGTCGGTGCAGAACTTCGAGGTCGGCCTTCGCCTCGGCTTCCACAAGTGGGTGGACGACGCCGAGGGCATCCTGGGGGCGCGCGCGCGCCTCGCGGCGCAGCCAGACCGCATCGAGGGCTTCGTGGAGGCCTTCGTCGCGGGCGTCGGCGCCATGCTCGACGCGCCCGTGAAGGGACGCCTCGGCGAGATCCCCTGCCCGACGCTCGTGGTCTTCGGCGAGCACGACCGGCTCATCCCGAACCCGCAGCTCCACGGCGCGCTCTCGACACGGGCCGTCGCGGAGGAAGGTGTGCGCCGCATGGCGAACGCCGAGCTCGTGATGGTCGACGCCGGGCACCTGCCGCACTTCGAGACGCCCCAGGCCGTGAGCGGGGCCATGGCGCCCTTCCTCGCGCGCCTCGGGCGCTGACCGCGGCACCCTCCATTCGGCGGATGGGCACGCTGCCGCGGTGCTCTAGGATGTCCAAGACAGAAGTCGCGAGTGTATCCGCGAGGATTTCGGTCCGAGGTTGCGGGCGACACGACGAGTCGATGCGGGGCATCGGCGAGGAGGGGCGCGCGTGACCTCGGGCCGAAGGACCGCGGAGACGTTCGTTACTTCTGTCGCGGATGTCTAGGATGGGAGCGTGACCGACGGCGCCCGGGCCATGACCTACGCGGACTACCTCGCCTACGAGGCCGAGGCGGAGGGCAAGCACGAGTACGTGAACGGCATGGTCGTCGCCATGGCCGGGGGCTCGCGGGAGCATGCGCGGCTGGCGATGCGGTTGGCCCTCCGCCTTGGTCTGCTCGCGGAGGCGCAAGGCTGCATCGTGCTCTCGTCGGACGGGCGGATTCGCATCGAGGCGACGGGGCGCTCGACCTATCCAGATCTCTCGGTCGTGTGCGGCGGTCCCGAGCCGGCGACCGACGACCCGGAGGCCACGACGAACCCGGTGGTGCTCGTCGAGGTGCTGAGCGAGACCACCGAGCGCGAGGATCGTGGCTCGAAGTGGGCGCACTATCAGCGCCTCCCTGCCCTTCGCGGGTACCTTCTCGTCAGTCAGTCCGAGCCCCGCCTCGAGCTCTTCTTTCGCGACGACGAGGCGGGCGCCTGGGTGTACCGGCAGGCGGGGCCGGGAGGGCGTCTCGACCTTCCCGCGCTGGATGGTGCGCTCGACGTCGACGACATCTATCGACGCTGAGGGCCGGCCCTCGCGTACCGGCTCGCCCGAGGGTCACTCGACGAGCGCGCGCTTGAGGACCTTGCCCGCGCCGCTCTTGGGTAGCGCGTCGAGGAAGCGCCAGCGCTTCGGCACCTTGTACTTGGCGAGGCGCGCGGCGACCCAGGCCCGGAGCTCGGCCTCGTCGAGCCCCGCGCCCTCGTGGAGCACGACGGCGGCGAGGCCCACCTCGCCCCAGCGCGGGTCCGGGACGCCGACCACGGCGCACTCGTGGACCTTCGGGTGGCCATCGAGGGCGCGCTCGACCTCCGCGGGGTAGACGTTTTCGCCGCCGCTGATGAACATCTCCTTCTTGCGGCCGACGATGAAGTAGCGACCCTCGGCGTCCCGTCGAGCGACGTCGCCGGTGCGAAGCCAGCGGCGGCCGCCCGCCGAGACGAAGGCCTCCGCCGTCGCTTCGGCCCGCCCGAAATAGCCCTTCATGGTCACCGGCCCGCTGAGCTGGAGCTCGCCTTCGCTGGCGTCGTTGCCGTCGTCGTCCACGAGCCGCGCGCGGAGGTGCGGCATGGGCCGGCCGACGCTCTCGGGATGCGCCGCGGCCTCGGCGAGCTCGAGGGCGAAGCAGTTCACCCCGCATTCGGTCAGCCCGTAGCCCTGCTTGAAGCGGATGCCGCGTCCGGCGAAGGCCTCGCGGATCGGCGCGGGACAGGGCGCGCCGCCGCTGATGGCCCAGCGGATGCGCCCGAGGTCCGCGTCCGCGAAGCCCGGCGCGTCGGCCAGCAGCCGGAACATGGTCGGGACCATGAAGAGGAGCGTCGCGTGCGCCGCGGCGAGCGCCAGGTGCTCTTCGGGGTCGAAGCGCTCCTGCACCACCACGAAGCCGCCGAGCTGGAGGAGCGGCCAGCAGAGCGCGTGGAAGGCCGCGTGGAACATCGGCGTCGCCACCACCACGGCGTCCTCGGCGTGGACGCCCCAGCCGAAGGCCGTGTTCACGGCGTTCATGACGAGCTGCCGGTGCGTGAGCATCGCGCCCTTCGGGAGCCCCGTCGTGCCGCCGGTGAAGCAGAGCGTCGCCACGTCGTCCGGGCCCACCACGCTCGCCTGCGGAGGGGCGGAGTCCTGGCCGAAGCCCTCGAGGGGGAGCACGGGCACGCTGCCGGCGATTTCCTCTGCGCGCGCCTCCCACCCCGGGCCCGCCAGCAGCAGCGCCGGTGCCACGTGTCCCATGAGCTCCCGAAGCTCCTCGGTCGCGAGCCGGTAGTTCAGCGGCGCGAGCATGGCGCCGGTGCGGGCCATCGCTGCGAGCAGCGTCACGAAGCCCACGTGGTTCTCCGCGAGCACCGCGACCCGATCGTCCGGTCCAACGCCCCGCGCCCGGAGCGCGGCGGCCACGCCATCGGTGCGCGCGTCGAGCTCGGCGTAGCTCCAGGTCCGGTCCAAGAAGCGCAGGGCCGGGCGTCCGGGATGGTAGCCGGCGCGGCGCCTCAGCCAGTCGGTCTCGAGGTCCGTCATGGGGCGATCCCATCGCCCCGCCGCCCCGCCGTCAATCGATTGTTGCACTGCAGCATCGCCCGTGTAGCCTCGCGGAAATGGAACCCAAGACCCTCGCCTGGGTCGTCTTCGGCGCCTACCTGGTCATCACGACGGGCCTCGCGCTGGTCGGCATGCGGAAGACGAAGGACCTCGCGGGGTTCGCGCTCGGAAACGGCGACATGGGGCCGCTCCTCGTCGGCATCACGCTGGCTGCGGCCATCGCCTCGACGGCGACCTTCGTGATCAACCCGGGCCTCGTCTGGATGGACGGCCTCGCGGCGCTCCTCCACTTCGGCGTGGCCGGCGCCGGCGGCGTGACCGTCGGCCTCATCGTGCTCTCGAAGGGCTTCCGGCGCCTGGGCATGAAGACGAAGGCGCTGACGCTCCCGCACTGGATCGGGGCCCGTTACGAGAGCCCGGGCATGCGCACCTACTTCGCGCTCCTGAACCTCTTTCTCGCGATCAGCTTCGTCGTGCTGATCATCAAGGGCTCGGCGCTCGTGATGGGCGCCATCCTCGGCCTCTCCTACGAGGCGAGCGTCGTCTTCATCGTCGCCTTCGTCTTCAGCTACATCCTGCTCGGCGGCACCTACGCGCACGCCTACACGAACTCGCTCCAGGGCGCGATGATGATCGTGGTCGCGCTCGCCATCGTGAGCACCGGCGCGCACTACCTCGTCGACGGCGGCCTGCTCGAGGCCGTGGCGGCCCAGGACCCGAACCTGGCCAAGCCCATCAACCCGGCGAGCTTGCTCTACGGCTCGTTTTGGGAGGTCTTCGTGTGCGGCTTCGTGGTGAGCTTCGGCCTCGTTTGCCAGCCACACATCCTCATGAAGTCGCTCTACCTCCGGAACGACAAGGACCTGAACCGCTACCTCGTCGTGGCCGCGGTCATCGGCGTCATCTTCGCGTCCATTCTGCTCGCGGGGCTCTTCGCGCGGGCCAAGTACCCGGGCTTCGCCGAGGCCGGTGTGACGCCGGACGCGGTGATGGTGGCCTACATCAACCAGGTCTTCTCACCGGTGACCGGCGTGCTCATCAGCGTGGCGCTCTTGGCCGCGGGCATGAGCACCATGGACGGTATTCTCGTCGGTGCCTCGACCATCGCCGGCTCGGATCTGGTGCTCGGATCCCTCGGCTCGCGCATCGCGCCGGACCTCGACGACGAGGCCAAGCAGGCGCTGGCGCTGAAGCTCAGCCGCGTGATCCTCGTGCTCATGGGCGTGACGAGCGCGGCCATCGCCTTCGACCCGCCGGCGCTCGTCGGCCTCTTCGCCCAGGCCGGCATCTATGGGCTCGTGGCCGCGTCGCTG
>JBCDGX010000556.1:0-4469 GCA_038750805.1 Myxococcota bacterium | reverse complement strand
GGCGTGCCGTCCCGGCCGCGCTCGCCGACCGCGGCCTGGAAGAAGGGCTCGGCCACGCTGAAGTCCGCGAGCCCGCAGCAGGCGATGGGCTCGGTGCAGCTCACGCCGTTGAAGCGGATGGGCCCGATGATGTCCTCGCCGCCGCTCCCGCCGGCGCCGCCGCCCGTCCCGGACCCGAAGGTGCCCGGAGTGGAGGGCTGGGTCCGGCCGCCGTCGGGGCAGCTCGAAGCGCCGCCGGTGCCGCCCCCGACGTCGCTCCCGCCGCAGCGGTTCGTGCCGCCCACGCCGCCCTCGGCGCGGTTGGCCGGGCCGTCCTCGCAGAGCCTCGCCATGCTCTCCATGGCGGCGCGCGGCGGCTCGCCGGCTTCGGCCTCGGTGGTCGGCGCGGCGCCCGCGCTTCCGCTCGTGCCGCTCACGCCCCCTCCCGGCACCCCGGAGCGCACCGTGACGTTGCGGAGCTCGAGGCCGGGCCCCGGCGCCTGGAAGACGGCGCCGAAGGCCGGCTCCCCGGGCCCGCGTGCGTCGCGTCCCCGGAGCACGAGGCCTTCGACGAGCGCGGCGCGGCCCTCGCCCTCCTCGACGACGAGCGCGGCCCCTCCCGGGGCGTCCGTGTCCGCCGGGGCGCGGACCTCCACGCGGAAGCCCTCGCGGTCGAGGGCCCGAAAGTCCTGGCGGTAGCCCCCGTGCACCCGAACGCCGGAGCGGAGGGTGAGCGTCTCGGTATAGACGCCGCCGGCGACGTAGACGTCCGGCCGAGGGTTCGCGGTCTCGAGGCTCGCGGCCGCGCGGTCGATGGCGGTCTGGATGGACCGGAGCGGGCGCGTGGGCGAGCCGGGCCCGCCGCGCGCGCCGCCGGTCGCCACGTACACGCTCTCCGCGATGATGCCTTCGGCGCCGTCGCAGTTGGTGTCGAGGAGCTCCCCCTCCGCCGGCGAGGGCCCCGGCGCGTCGGTCAGCGAGGAGAGCCGGCACTCGCAGCCGTTGGCGATGTCCCCGTCCGCGTCGACGCGGTCGCCGGGATCGAGGCCGTCCTCCGTATCCGGGCAGCGCAGCACGCAGGAGGGGGCGAAGGGGTCGCCGCCGCACACGAGGTCGCCCTCGGGGAGCGCCTCCGCGCTGCAGTCGACGCCGCAGCGGCCGCAATGGCGCGGGTCGACGAGGTAGGCACCCCGGGCGTCGCGGAAGGCCTCGTCGATCTCCCCGTCGCAATCGTCGTCGCGCTCGTTGCAGCTCTCCTCGGGGAGCGCGCATTCGGAGAGCACGCCGTCCTCGCAGCGGGCCGTGCCCGGGCAGAAGGCGCCCTCGGGGTCCGTGCCCGCGCAGGCCACGTCGAAGCTCTCCCCGGGCTCGCAGCTGCACGATCCGCCCTCGGGCACGCACGCCGTTCCGTCGCAGGCGAAGCCTTCGGGGCAGCCGAGCGCGCACCCGACCACGCAGCGCGGCTCACCCCCCACGCTCGCGCAGCGTGCGCCGTCGACGTCTCCGCAATCCTCGTCGCCGACGCAGGGCAGGCAGAGGCGCTCGAAGGCCGGCACGCAGCGCCCGGTGCGCGACGGGGCGAAGCCCTCGGCGCAGCGCGAGGCGGCGCACACCGGGGCCTCGTCGATCAGCGTGCAGAAGGCGTCGAGCGCAGGCGCCGCAAGAGCGCAGGGGGCGTTGCAGGCGCCGCAATGCGAGGCGTCGACATAGCGTCCGCGCGCGTCGCGAAAGTCCTCGTCGACGTTCCCGTCGAGGTCGTCGTCGAAGCCGTTGCAGACCTCGTCCGTCGGGAGACGTCGGTCGAGCACGTCGGCGTCGACGCTCTGGTCGAGGGACGAGCGCGCGCAGCCGGCGAGGCTCGCGAGGAAAGCGACCGCGAGGAGAACGTGCTCGCGCCCCTGGCGCTCGGCTCCCGTACCGCGCATCCCGCGCAGCATAGGGGGGGCATGGGGCCTTGTCCCGTCAGCTGGAGCGGCGCAGCTCGTCCACGTGCACGACGCGGTTCCGGCCGGTGTTTTTCGCCTGGTAGAGCGCCACGTCTGCCGCGTGAAGGAAGCTCGAGGCGTCCGCGAAGGGGTGCGCGCCGTCGAAGGTGGACACGCCGAGGCTCGCCGTCACGCGAAGCGTCTTGTCGCCCACGGCGATGGCGAGCTCGGCGAGGGTCTCGCGGATCCGCTCGCCGAAGCGCGTCGCGCCCTCGGGGCTGATGCCCCGCGCCAGGACGCAGAACTCCTCGCCGCCGTAGCGCGCGACGAGGTCCTCGGTGCGCACGACGCGGGCGAGCGTGGCCGCCACGGTGCGGAGCACGGCGTCGCCGGCCGGGTGCCCGAAGGTGTCGTTGATGCCCTTGAAGTGGTCGAGGTCCACGAGCATCAGGCTCAGCGGCGTCGCGTGGCGTTGCGCGTAGGCGAGCTCGGACGCGAGGCGCTCGTCGAGGTAGCGCCGGTTGTAGACCTGCGTGAGCGCGTCGCGCACCGCGGAGTCGTAGAGCTTCTGCGCGGCCTTCTGCTCGAGCTCGTCCTGGAGCTGGAAGCAGAGGAGCGTGTTCTTGCCGGCCTGGACGCGGTCGCCGTCCTCGAGGGGCGTCGCCATGAGCACGCGGTCGCCGTTGAGGAAGGTGCCGTTCGTGCTTCCGAGATCCTCGATCCAGAAGCGGTCGTTCCGGCGGCGAATCCGCACGTGGCGACGGCTGAGCCCGCGGTCGTCGACGCGCAGCGTCGCGTCCCGGCCGCGGCCGATGACGACCTCGTCGATCTCCACCGGGAAGACCGCCCCGGGCGTGGGCCCCGCCAGCATGGTCAGCGTCCCGCGATCCCGCGACGTCTTGGCCTTCGAGACCTCGCCCGTGGTGATGACGGCGGTCGTGTCCCCGCGATCGTCCCCACGGGGCGATGCCTGGCTGGGGCTCTCCTCGTCGTAGCGGCGCGCCACGGGGCCACGAAACGGACGCGCGGGGGCCTTCTTTAGGGCACGCGTGGTGCTCGTGCCGCGACGCCCCCCGTGGGCTATTGGGGGACGATGAGCGGCCCCCGCGTCGAGACCCCGAGGCTCGTTCTCGATCAGCCCCCGGCCGGGGAGGCGGCGGGCGTCGTTCACTATTTCGCCCGGAACCGTGACCACCTCGAGCCCTGGGAGCCGGCGCGTCCGCCGGGGTTCTACGGGGAGCGCTTCTGGCGCGAGCGCCTCGCGGCGAACCGGCGGGAGACCCGTGATCAGCGTTCACTCCGGCTCTTCTTGCGCCTCCGTGACGACCCGACGCGGCTCGTGGGCTGCGTGAACTTCAGCGAGGTCATCCGCGGGTGCTTCCTCTCCTGCCTCCTCGGCTACTCCCTCGACGGGTCGCTCCAGGGGCGCGGGCTGATGCGCGAGGCCCTCGAGGCGGCCCTGCCGGCGGCCTTCGAGCGCCTCGAGCTGCACCGCGTGTCCGCGAACTACCAGCCCTCGAACGAGCGGAGCGGACGGCTGCTGAGGCGCCTCGGCTTCGTCGTCGAGGGCTACGCGCGGGACTACCTCTACATCGACGGGGCCTGGCGGGACCACGTGCTCACGGCGCTGGTCCGCCCGGGCGTGACGCCGTAGCGGGCGGCGCGTCTCAGCCGCCGGCGGAGAAGACCATCGGGAAGCGCGTCTCGGCCCCGTCGGAGCTGGCCGGGAAGCGCCAGCGACGCACGCGCGACTCGATGCAGCGCTTCAGCCCGCCGACGTCGTTCCCGGCCGCGTTCACGCGGGTGACCGTGCCGGAGGCGCCGATGTTGATCGAGATGTCCATGCGCACGCGGGGCGGCTGGCTCTGCCCGCGGATCGCCGTCTCGTAGCAGCGCTGGAGCTGCGAGCGCTCGTTGTTCACGACGCGGCTGATCGCCGAGGCCTCGAGGGGGCGCCGGCTCGTCATGGCCGCGCGGGGCGCCTCGGCCACCATCAGCGAGCTCGGCGCGGCGGAGCTCGTGCCGCCGCCGAGGCGCTCGAGCAGCGCGCGCTGCTCCGCGCTGAGGTTGGCGCCGCTCATGCTGCTCGCCGGCGCGGCGGCGCCTGCGGTGGCGTGCATCGTGGCGCCCCGGGCGTGAGTCCGGCCGCTGCCATGGGCGGGCGCCGGGGCCGGCGCTGCCGGGTCTTCGGCAGGCGCGGCTTCGGGCACCGCGGCGGGTTCGGGAGCCGGGGCGCTCGGGGCGGGCAGCGCCGGGGCGGCGGCCGGGGCGGCCTCGGCCGGCGTCGCCATCGCCACGCGCTCGGGCTCGTCGTCCGCGATGAGCTTCGGGCCGATGACGACGGCCAGGGCAATCCCGAAGGCGCCGGCACCGACGATGGCGATCCACGCCCCGACGGGCATCTCCCGGTTCCGCGGCTGCTGGACCACGACCGGCGGCTGGCTGATGGCGCCGCTCGACGTCGCGAAGGGGTCCGCGGCCATCGCGGCCGGGGGCACGGACTCCCCGAGCGGGGCCCCGATGGGCAGGTCCGCCATGCTGGGCTCCGCCGCCCGCGCCAGGGCC
>JBCDGX010000555.1:0-4486 GCA_038750805.1 Myxococcota bacterium | reverse complement strand
CGAGCCGCTTCATCTGCTCGGGCTCACGCGAAACGGCGCCGCGACCACGCCACCCACGTGAGGAGGAGGGTCAGCGCCGGCGTCTGTACGTCGCCGACGCGCACCCAGAAGGTCCGCCCCCGCAGCCGTCGCGCGTCCGCGAGGATCTCGGCCGGCACGAAGGTCGCCGACGAGGCGAGGGTCTCGCCCGTCGCCGCGACGTGGCTGCTCACGCCCGTATTCACGGCCCGCACGAGGTCCTTCCGCGCCTCGATGGCGCGCACGCGCGCGACGAGATCGTGCAGGTAGGGTTCGGCCGTGCGGCCGAACCAAGCGTCGTTCGTGACGTTCACCAGGAGCTCGGGATCGTCGGCGGCGACGACCCGCGCCCTGCCGGGGAGCACGTCTTCGTAGCAGTTCAGGACGCCGACGCGCGCCCCCGCCGCCTCCAGCACCCGCGGCCTCTCGCCGGGGGTGAGGCCGGGGCACGGGAAGTACGCGCGGAGCGGCGGCAGCCAGTGCCAGAGCGGGACGTACTCGCCGAAGGCGATGAGCTCGACCTTGTCGCTCACGCCGCGGACGTTCCCCCCGGGCGAGAGGCTGATGACCGAGTTCCAGCGCTCGCAGCGCCCGCCGTAGGTCAGCACGCCCGCGAGGAGCGGCCCGCGAGCGCCCCGGCCGTGGAGCCCGCGGGGCCCCCGGGGCTCGCGTCGGGCGTCCCGCGGGAGGCCGTAGGGGTAGGCGGTCTCCGGCCACACCACGAGCTCGGCGTCGCGGGCCTCGAGGCGCGCCGTCGCGTCCTGGAGCGTCGCGAGGTGCCCCGCGAGGAACTGGGCGTCGTTCTTGATCGCGACGGGAATGTTCGGCTGCACGATGCCGACGGAGAGGGCGGGCGCCGCTGATCGACGCGCACGGATCGTCTCGAGGCGCAGCGCGCCGCCGCCGAGCGCCGCCCCGAGGACCAGCGCGCCCACGAGCGCCGGCGCGCGTCGCGGCCGGAGGAGCGTCTCGGCGAGCGCCGCCCCGCTCAGGAGCACGATGAGGTCGAGGAGGGGTGGGCCCCCGAGCTCGGCTGCCTGCGCCAGCGGAAGCCAACCCACCGCGCCCGTCGCCGGTCGCCAGGGAAAGAGGGCGGGCGCGCCGGCAAAGACGAGGGCGAGCGCCAGGGGATGGGCCCACCAGGGCCCGCCGCGTGCCCGGAGGGCTTCGGCCAGGCCCGTGGCCAGCGCGAAGGTGAGGGCCTGGGCCGCCCAGAGGAGCGCCGCCGTCGGGAGCGCCAGCACGAAGGGGAAGCCCCCGAAGGCCTCGAGCACGCCGATCACCCAGTCGAGCGCCCAGACGTTGCAGGAGAAGCCCGTGAGCCAGCCCAGCCAAAGGCCTCGGCGAAAGCCCGCCGGCCCGCGTTCGAGGGCGACGCGGAAGGGCACGAAGAAGAGCAAGGAGAAGGCCGGGGCGGGCTCCGGGACCACGCTCGCGGCCAGGATCACGCCGGCGAGGAGCGCGAGCCAGGGTGCCGGGCGAGCCGCCCGGCCCCGCAGCTCAGCGAAGCGCGAGGACCCCACTCCGGATCTCGAAGCTCGCCGGGAGCCGGCCCACGGGCTCGCCGTCGAGGTCCACGCGCACCGGCGCGGCGTCGAGAGGCTCGGCGTGCACCGTTCGCCCGCGAGTGAAGCGGACGCCCTCGCGATCGAGCACGCCCTCGCCGTAGAGGCTTCGGGTCAGCGCCAGCTGCCCGAGGCGGGTCGTCCGCTCGACGCTCACGACGTCGAAGAGCCCGTCGTCGAGGCGCGCGCGCGGCGCGATGTGCATGCCGCCCCCGAAGTAGCGCCCGTTCGCGACGGCCACGTTGAGGATCGAGGCCTCGCGCGCTGGCGCGTCGTCCACGCGGAGGCGCACGCGGCGGTTCGCGTAGTTCGCGAGCCCTTCCAGGGAGCCGGCGAGGAAGGCCGCGCGGCCCCCGAGGCGCTTCTTCGACTCGACGAGGCGATCCACCTCGCCCGCGAGACCGAAGGCCGCGATGTTCAGGAAGGCCCGCTCGACGACCCGTCCGGAGTCGTCGTGGAAGCGGGCCCAGCCCACGTCGATGGGCCGAGCCTCCGCCCAGACCATGCGGCGAGCGGTCTCCTCGGGATCGCCGTAGGCCAACATGGCGCGCCGGAAATCACCCCCGGTGCCCGCCGGGAGGGGCCCGAGCCATCGGCCTGGCGCGAGGGGCAGACCGCGCTCGGTGAAGCACCCGTTCACCGCCTCGTTCAGCGTCCCGTCTCCGCCGACCACGGCCACGCCGGCCGCGCCGTCCCGGAGCGCCGCGTGGGTCAGCTCCGTCACGTGCCCAGGGCCCTCGCTCACGCGTGTCTCGAAGCGGCAGCCGAAGTCACGAAGGGCCGCCTCGAGGGCCGGCCGTACCCGCGCGCCGCGCCCCGCGCCGGCTCGGGGATTCACGACCAGCGTGAACGGCTCCGCTTGCACCGGCCGGGTGTAGCAGATCGGCGCGCCGGGCGGAGCGGCCGGTCGCTTGGGACCTCGCCGGCTCGGGGCTACGCTCCGGCGCCGTGAGCTCCTCCGAGATGCCGGGCCCCGAGGTCGCGCCGGGTGGGCCCACGCCAAACGAGCCGGATCGGGGCGATGCGCTGGCCGGACGGCTGGCCCTCGTCCCCCTCGCCGTCTTCACCGTCTACCACGCGGTCGAGATGAGCCGGGCGGTGGAGGGGCGCGAGGCCTGGGTCGCCGGAGCCGCGAGCGGCTGGGGCCGGGCCCTTCTGGGGCTGATCATCGTCGTCGCGCCGCTCTTGGTGCACGGCGCCCTCGCCCTGCGAAGAAGGCGCCTCGCCGGCTTCGACGAGAGCTTCGGTGGGGCCGGCCATCGGCGGCTCCAGGCGCTCTCCGGGGCGGTCGTGGGCGCTTTCGTGCTCGCCCACGCGGTGCACCTGACCCTGCCGGCGCTGATGGGCCTCGACGGCGTGGGGCTCTATGAGCGCCTTCGCGAGGACGTGCCTCGGCCCGCATGGATCGGCGCCTACGCCCTCGCGAGCGCGGCGCTCGCCCTGCACCTCGGCCAGGGGCTCGGGGCCCTCGTTCGCCGTCGGGTGCACGGGCCCGTGTCCCAGGGGCTGGTCTGGATCGTCGCCATCGCGCTCTTCGCCGCGCAGGCGCACGTGCTCGGCCACTTCGCGTCGGGTCGGGCCCTCTTCGATGGACCGGAGGCGCACGCGAGCGAGGACGCCTCGTGACCCGGATCTACGCCATCACCGTGAACACCTTCCGCGAGGCCGTGCGCGACCGCGTGCTGCTGGGCGTGGTCGCCGTCGCGTCCGCCGTGCTGCTCTTCACGCTGGCCCTCGGCGAGCTCAGCCTCGAGCAGGAGGCGCGGGTCATCGAGGACATCGGCCTCGCGTCGATCTCGCTCTTCAGCGTGGCCGTGGCGGTCTTCCTCGGCTCGTCGCTCCTCTACAAGGAGATCGACCGGAAGACGCTCTACGTGATCCTCCCGAAGCCCGTGCGGCGCTGGGAGTTCCTGACCGGGAAGCTCTTCGGCATCGCCGCCACGGGCAGCGTCTTCGTGGCGACGATGGGCGCGGTTCAGCTCCTCGTCATGGGCGTTCAGCCGGCATGGGAGACGGGGGAGGGGCTCCTCCCCTTTGCGCTCACGGCGACCCTCGCGCTCGCCGCCCTGGCCCTCGGCCTCCGGCTCTCGCGGGACAAGACGACCTTCCTCGCGCCCTGGTCCCTCGCCGCGCTCATCGCCGCGGCGATGGTCACGGCGGCCTCCGGCGTGCGCGTCGCGCCGGCGCTCTGGGCCCTCGCGCTGAACGTGGGGGAGGTCTTCGTGCTGGCGGCCGTCGCGCTCTTCTTCTCGAGCTTCTCGACGCCCTTCCTGACGGGGCTTCTGACCCTGGGCCTCTGGCTGGTCGGGCGCGGGGCCGGCAGCATGGGCACGATGGAGTCGCCGCTCCTCCCCGAGAGCGTGCGCATGCTGCTGCACGGGCTCGCGCGCGTCGTGCCCAACTTCCAGCTCTTCGTGCCCGGGCGTCTCGCGCTCGTCGCGAGCCCCACGAACGACCCGGCGAGCTACGTCTTCGGGAGCCTCGCCTACGCCGTGGCCTACGCGGCGGTGACCATGGGCGCGGCGTCGCTCCTTTTCCGCCGCCGGGACTTCCCGTGAGGGCGGCCGCGGCGGCGCTCGGCGTCCTCTGCCTGGTGCTCGGTCTGCTCTACGCGCGTTGCCGGGTGGAGGCCGCGCGGGAGCTCGCCCGGGGCGATGCGGCGGAGCGCATCGGCGACCTCGAGGGCGCGCGCCTTCATTGGCGACGGGCGGCCCGCTGGCGAGCGCCAGGCGCGGCGGGAGGCACCGCGCTCGAGCGCCTGGCCGGGCTGGCACGTGCTCGGGACGCGGCCGGCGATCGCGAGGGCGCGGTGCGGGCCTGGCGGGCCGTGCACGCCGCCATCGCGAGCGGCGACGGGATCTTCTCCGGGGGGCACGCCGAGCTCCGCCGGACGAGCGCCGCGG
>JBCDGX010000554.1:0-4492 GCA_038750805.1 Myxococcota bacterium | reverse complement strand
GCCGTCCTCGACGCCGCCCTCGCCAGCGGTGAGGCCTTCGTTCGGGGACCCGAGGGCTACGCGCGCCACGGCGCCCGGCCGACGCCTCGTCCCCACGGCTGAGCTGTCTCGCCGGCGCACGGACTGGCACGCTCTGGCCCATGGCCGTCCGAAAAAGGGCGTCCGTGAGTTGGCACGGCCTTCGCTGGCATTCGCCCCCGACCCCGGGCATTTTGGGGTCTAGCTCCGGCTTCGGGACGACATGCTTTTCTTTCGACGGTTGGTTCTGCTCGCGCTGCTGCTCGCGGGCTGTGGTGAGGATGCACCGTCCTCAGTGGACGGCGGGGGCTCGACCCAATGGGCTTCCCGCGAGGATGGCGTGGCAGCCGCGGACGGATGGCTGCTCAGCGTCTGGGGGCTCGCGGCCGATGACCTCCATGCCGTCGGCGGCACCCGGGACGACGGGCGTGTCATTCGCTTCGACGGCGAGTCGTGGACCGTGGTCGACACAGGCCTCGACGTACCGCTTCTGAACTGGGTGTTCGGTTTCGGGCCCGACGACCTTTGGGTGGTGGGGAACGCCGGCACGATCGTGCGCTTCGATGGGACGTCATGGTTCACGGTCCCCAGTCCCACCACGCAGGACCTCTGGGGTGTCTGGGGCAGCGGTCCGGACGACGTTTGGGCCGTGGGGGGGGGCATCTTCGGCGGCGGAGCGGCGAGCGCCGAGCCGGTGCTTCTGCGTTGGGACGGGAGCGCGTGGAGCCCGGTCCCGCTTCCGGAGCTCGACCGACCGACCACCGCGCTCTTCAAGGTGTGGGGAACCGACTCGGACGACGTCGTCGCCGTCGGACAAGGGGGCATGCTCCTGCGCTTCGATGGAAACGCTTGGGCCCAAGTCGTTCTGGACGCCACGGCCGACCTGATCTCCGTGTGGGGCACGGGCCCCGACCGCATCGCCATCGCTGGCGGGCGGAACAACGCGCGCTTCGTCACCTGGGACGGTGCAGAGTGGAGCGTAGGCTCGCTCGACGGACAGCCCGGCCTCAACGGCGTATGGATGGGGGATCCCGACGTGATCCACTTCGCGGGGACGGACGGACGGCTCTTCCGCGTGGACTTCGCGTCGGGCGACCTTCTTGAGGAATCCTTCGCCGACTGCCCGCCGCCCTGCCCCGACTTTCACGCCATCTTTGGCGTCGAGCGCACCCTGACGGCCGTAGGCCTCAACCTTCGCGTCAGCACAGGGCCCCAGGCGAGCCTCGTCTACGCGCGCGCCCTGGGAGCGGACGAATGACCCGCCGGCTCGCGCACCCGTCCTTCCTCGTTCTCGCGCTCGCGGCCTGTGGCGAGGACGGCCCGCCGCTCGCGGAGGGCGTCTATGGCCCGCTCGGAACCGCGGTTCCGACGGCGACGGAGGAGCAGCGCGCAACCTTCGCGGCTGGCGAGGCTGTCGCGCTCCGGCGCTTCGGCCCTGAGGACGGCCTAGGGCCCCACTTCAACGTCACCTTCTGCGGAGCCTGCCATGAGAAGCCTGTCTTCGGTGGGGCGGGCGGCAGGTACCGGAACTTCCTGCTCGTCGGCCAGCGTGTCGGCGAAGCGGGGTACCTCGAGCGGGGCGTAAACGGCGTGCTCCCGCACTTCGAGGTCGATGGCGACTCGCGGCGGCCTACGGACGATGGCGCCGACCGCTTCGCGCTCCGGAACCCGATCCCGTTCTTCGGCACAGGTCTCATGGCCGAGATCACCGAGGAGGCGATCCTGGCCAACGCCGACCCGCAGGACGCGGACGGCGACGGCATCAGCGGGCGGCCCAACTTCGACCGGGGCTTTGTCGGCCGCTTCGGACGGAAGTCGCAAACCGTGAGCATCGAAGGCTTCATCCGGGGCCCGCTCTTCAACCACCTGGGCATCACGACCACGCCGCTCAGCGCCGCGTCCCGCGCCCGCCTCCCCGTGCCGAGCCCCGAGGAGGTCCGGAGCAGCCGCGCCCCGCTCTCCGGCGACGTCGACCGCGTCGCCCAGCCGCAGGCCGCCGCGCCGGACGAGCCCACGGAGGACGACGACGGCGTGCCGGATCCGGAGATGCCCGAGGAGGACCTCTTCGCGCTCGTCTCCTGGGCCATGCTCCTCGCCGCGCCGGAGCCCGAGGCGCTCACCGCGCGCACGGAGGCCGGCAAGGTACGCTTCGAGGAGGTCGGCTGCGCGAGCTGCCACGTGGAGAGCCTCGAGAGCCCCCGGGGGCTCGTGTCGCTCTACTCGGACCTCCTGCTCCACGACATGGGCGAGGCCCTCGCCGACGGCGTCCCCATGAACGACGCGACGGGCTCGGAGTTCCGCACGCAGCCTCTCTGGGGCGTCGTGGCCGCCGCGCCCTACATGCACGACGGGCGCGCGGACACGCTCGACGAGGCCATCCGCTTCCACGGCGGCGAGGCCGCTGCGGCCCGTGACGCCTACGCCGCGCTGAGCAGCGACGCCCGCGCGGATCTGGTCGCGTTCCTCGAGAGCCGGGGCGGGCGCGCGCAGCTCACGCCGGGCCTCATCGCCCCGGACGAGCCCCTCGGCGAGGTGGGGGCCGCCGGCGGCCCGCGGCGTCCGCTGAGCGCCGAGGACGCCGAGCGCTTCCTTCGCGGCCGCGAGGTCGCCGACACGGATCGCTTCATGACCGAGGGCCTCGGCCCCGTGTTCAACGGCGACGCCTGCCGCGCCTGCCATTTCGACCCGGTGCCCGGCGGCTCCGGTCCGACGGACGTCGACGTGTTCCGCCAGGCCGTGCCCGGCGACGTCAACGAGGCGCGCGGGCTCGTGCATCGCTTCAGCACCGGCGCCGAGCGGCCGGGGCCCGCGGAGGACGCCACCTTCTTCGAGCCCCGGCAGACGCCGACGATGCTCGGCATGGGCTTCATCGATCGCATCCCGGCGGAGGTCATCGAGGCCCTCGCGGACCCGGACGATACGGACGGGGACGGGGTCAGCGGCCGAACGAACGTGCTCCCGAACGGGCGCATCGGTCGCTTCGGCTGGAAGGCGCAGGTGCCCTCGACGCGGGAGTTCGTGCGCGACGCGATGAGCGCCGAGCTCGGCCTCACGGTGCCGACGGAGGAGGGCATGCTCTTCGGAGCCGTGAGCGACGACGATGGCGCGCCCGATCCGGAGATCACCCTCCCGGACCTTCGCGACCTCGAGTTCTGGCTGAACGAGCTCGCGGCGCCGCCGCCCCGCTCGAGCGACCCGGTCGTCGAGGCCGAGGGGGAGGCGCTCTTCGGGGCCATCGGCTGCACGGCGTGCCACGCCGTCCTCGACGGTCCCGACGGGCGCGTGCGCGCCTTCAGCGATTTCCTGCTGCACGACGTGCAGGCGCCGGACTTCCGCGGCGTCCCGGACTTCGAGGCGACGGAGCGCGAGTTCCGCACACCGCCGCTCTGGGGCCTCGGCGAGACCGGGCCCTGGTGGCATGACGGGCGGAGCTTCTCCATCGAAGACGCCATCGCGCGTCACGAGGCCGAGGGCGACGCCAGCCGGCAGGCCTTCGAGGCGCTCAGCGCCGAGGAGCGCGGCGCCGTGCTCGCCTTCCTCGCGTCGCTTTGAGCGCGGCCTCTCGGCGCGCTCGCTCGCTGCGCTGAGCGGACACGCACGTCCACCCCGCCCCAGGCCTGTTACGAGGACGGGATGCGGCTTTCGATTCTTGCGGGCCTCGCGCTGGCTCTCGCGTGCAGCAGCTCGAGCGACGGCGAAGAGCCCGAGGTGAACCTCTGCGAGGGCGCGGCCGACGGCCTCGTCGTGTGCCCGAACCCCGACGGGCTCGTGGCCCCTGACGCGCCCCGTCCGGTGTGCCTCGATACGGGCGTGAACTGCACCTACGACCCGCTCACGGGCTTCGCCGCCAGCGCCTTCGCGCCCTTCGAGGCGGTCTGCATGGGCGGGACGCCCTCGTGCGAGTTCGTCTGCGAGGTGCCCTTGCTGCTCTGCCCGCCGAACCCGGACGGCATGGACGCCGGCATGTGAGCCGCGGGGCTACCACTTCCCCTTGTAGCCCATCATGTCGCGGATGGCGTCCTCGCTCATCGCCGCGATCTCGGCCTGCTCCTCGATGAGCTCGAGGCAGTCTTCGCACACGCGCTTGCGCTTGCCGCCGACCTTCACGGCGTGAAGCTCGTCGACCTCTTCCTGGCAGGAACGACAAACGGGCATGGGCACCTCCTGGGAGCCCGAGCCTAGCGCCGACCCGGTGCCGGGGCGATTGTTCGTCCCGGCCTGGCGACCCTATGCTGGCCCCATGGCCCAGCCCACCGTCGAGCTCGTCCGAGCGCTCCGGAAGACCGCCCTCCGCCTCCGTCAGGGCTCCGCCTATCGCTGGTCGCATTTCGCCAAGTGCAATTGCGGGAACCTCGCGCAGACCATCACGGACTACTCGGCGCGGGAGATCTACGACGCGGCCTTCCAGCGCGGCGGCGATTGGGGCCAGCAGGCCCGCGAGTATTGCGCCACGAGCGGGCTCCCCATGGACGTG
>JBCDGX010000553.1:0-4514 GCA_038750805.1 Myxococcota bacterium | reverse complement strand
CGTGCTGACGAAGGAGCTGATGAACCTCCGCGCCGACGCCATCGCGACGGGGAGCTACTTCCTCGTCGAGACCATGGGCCGGAAGGCCGGCTGGCTCGCCTACGGCGTCGCCATCGCCGGCGAGGCGAACCTCGTGGTCGCCCCGGAGGACGTCGACGATTCGCTCTCGGAGAAGGGCTATCTATCGCTCGACAAGCTCGCGAGCCGCATCGTCGACACCATGGTCGCGCGCGACAAACGCGGGAAGCATTACGGGACCGTGGTGCTCGCCGAGGGCCTCGTCGGCCTGCTCTCGCCGGACGATCTCTCGGCCATGGAGCGCGACAAGTTCGGCCACGTGAGCCACGGCGGCTTCGCCATCGGCAAGATGACCGCCGAGCGCGTGACCGAGCTCTACGAGGAGCGCACGGGCTTCAAGAAGAAGGTCCGCGGCATCCAGATCGGCTACGAGTCGCGCTCCGCGCCGCCCCACGCCTTCGACGTCATGCTCGGCAGCCAGCTCGGCATCGGCGCCTACCGCGCGCTCGTCGAGGAGGGTCTCGACGGCCACATGGTGAGCACCCGCGGGCAGCTCAACCTGCACTACGTCCCCTTCGCGAAGCTCGTCGACAAGGACACGCTTCAAGTCGCCGTCCGGCTCATCAAGCCCGGCAGCGACTTCCACCGCCTCGCGCGCTTCCTCGAGACGCGCGTCGACCGGGTGGACGGGGGCACGACCATCTACCCCGGCCGCCGCCCCGAAGTCGGCTGAGCCGCCGGCGCTCTCCTGTACGCTCCCGGCATGGAGAGCACCATGGGCGACGAAGCGAAGAACATGGCCATCATGCGACGGTGGTTCGACGGGGGGGTCTACGGGGCCGCCTCCCTCGACGACGCCCTCGCCTTCGTCGACGCGCACTACGCGCCGCAGGGGAAGGCCTACGGGATCGGCGACGCCTACCTGGAAGGCCCGGCACCCTTCAAGGGGTTCGTCCAGGCCTTCCTCGCGGCCTTCGAGCATCGCTTCGAGGTCCAGCACATGCTGGCGCAGGGCGACCTCGTCTTCACCCATTGGACCGCCAAGCTCACCTCGCGGAAGGACGGCCGGAAGGCCGAGCTCCTCGGCGGCGGGCTCGTCCGTATGGAGAACGGGCAGATCGTCGAGGCGTGGAACCTCATCAACTTCCTCGAGCTGCTCGAGCAGTTCGAGGAAGTCCCGGCGGCGGCCGTGGCGCAGCTCTTCCAGAAGCACGCCGGCGCCTGAGCCAGGCTCAGAAGGCGCCGCCGAGGGCGAGGGACCACCAGACCTGCACGATCCCCGCGCCGATCAGGAGCTGCGGGCCCGAGCGGAACATAAAGCCGCCGTCGCGGGGCTGATAGCGGTAGCTCGCCTCGAGCACACCGAGGCCGCCGCTTCCATCGGCGGTGAAGGTGTCGTCGACGGTCTCGCTCACGTAGACGGCGACGAAACCGGCCGAGAGATTCAGGTGGTGGGCGCCGTTGCCCCCGCTCGCGTTGTCGACGCCGGTGAAGCTCAGCAGCACCGGGATGGCGAGGAAGGTGTACTGCGTGTCCTCGAAGTCCGGGTCCGTGAAGCGGGTGACGCCGAAGCCGAAGCGCAGGGCGAGGTCCTTGGTCAGGAAGCGCTCGTAGTTGAGCGACCAGAAGAGCCCGGCGCCGAGGCCCTCGACGAAGACCACGTTGCGCGCACCCCGCGCGTCCCGGTTCGCAACGGGCGGCGGGGGCTGAATCGGCGCGACGTGGGTCGTGCCGGCCGAGCCGGGGGGCGGAGGCGGCGGCGCGAGCTGCCCGCCACCCGAGGGAGCCTGGGGCGGCGGCGGAGGGGGCGGGTCCTCCTGCGGCTGCGTGAAGGGGTTCGGGGTCTGGGCCGCGGCGAGGGCCGGAGCCAGGGCGAGGGTCGAGAGCACGAGACATTGCCAACGCTTGCGCTCGTCATCGGGTGGCGGGCCGACGCGGGTCGAGGGCCTCGCTCAACGCGCGGCTTGCAGCTGCCGGACGTGGGCGGCCAGCTCGCGCACGTGGGCGTCGTCGGCGCCGAGGGCCCGGAGCGCGGCGTCGAGCTCGAGCACGTACTCGTCGTTGGGCCCGCTCGGGCCCCGGGAGCGGATGACCTGCGCGGCGAGGTCCTCGAGGGGCGCCGGGCCGAGGTAGTTCGCGTTCTCGGGGGTCGCCACGTAGACGAGGGCCCGATCGACGAGGGCGGCGCCATCGGGCCCGCGCACCGTAACCTCGTGCCGCGCGTAGCCGCCCTTCTCGCGATGGTCGAGGTTGGCGAGCACGCCGCGCCGGTCCTCCTGCGGCACCTCGTAGGTCAGGCCCCAGACGCGCTCCCCGGGCTCCTCGAGCAGGGTGACGACGCGGCCGGGCGCCCCGGGCACGCCGCGGTGGTCCGTGGAGCCCTGCCAGAAGCGGCGCTTCCAGCCCTCGACGTAGCCCGCGACCCGCTGGCGGTGCGGGAACGCCGGCCGCCACACGAGGGAGCCGTAGCCGAAGACCCAGAGCGGGCCCTCCGCGCCGGGGGCCCCGTCGCCGTGGAGGGGAGCGTTCATCGTGAGGAGAGACGCGGCCCGGCGCCCGCCGCGACGCGGACGCGCCGGAAACGCGAAAAGCCCCGGCGAGGCGGGGCTTTTCGTGGAGAAGGGCGTTCAGCGCTCGAAGCGGACGCGCTTGCGCCGGCGGCGGGCGGCCTCGGCTTCCTTCTTCCGGCGGCGCACGCTCGGCTTCATGTAGTGACGGCGGCGCTTGAGCTCCCGGAGGATGCCCTCCGAGGCCATCTTGCGCTTGAGGTGCTTCACCGCACGCTCGACGCCCTTGTCGCCGACCTGCACCTCGACGGGCTTGCACTGAACCGCTTCACCGATGGCCATGTTGCCTGACGTCCTTCGCCGTGAATCACCACCACCGGTCCTCCGGCGGGGTCGCGCAAGCTGACACGCCCGCGGGGGGGCTGCAAGCGACACGGGGGCGCGCTAGGAACGCCCGCGATGCGGGTGGCCACGCTGAACCTCTGGAACAAGTCGGGGCCCTGGCAGCGCCGCATGCGCCTCGTCGGCGCCGAGGCGCGCGCCCTCGAGGTCGACGTGCTCTGCGTGCAGGAGGTGCTCGAGCTCGAGCGCACGACGGGGAGCACGCCGGGCACGAGCTCGCAGCTCGACGAGATCGAGCTCCCGGGCTTTCACCGCGCCTTCGGCCTCGGGCACCATATGAAGGGTGCTTGGCTGCCGCCGGGCCACGCGCTCCGCTTCGGCAACGGGGTGCTGAGCCGCTGGCCCATCACCGAGACGCACGTCGAGGCGCTCCCCGGCGCGGACGCGAGCGACCAGAAACGCTCGCTGCTGCACGCGGTCCTCGCGCACCCCGCCGGTCCCCTCGACGTGTTCGTCACGCACCTCAACTGGAAGGCCGACGAGGGGCACCTCCGCGAAGCGCAGGTGCAGCACATCGCCACGACCGTCGCCGAACGCGCGCCCGCCGACGGCCGGCACGCGCCGATCCTCTGCGGCGACTTCAACGCGGAGCCCGGGAGCGACGAGATCCGCTACCTCCGCGGCCTCACGCGCCTCGGCGGCGAGCGGAGCGTGCGCTTCGTCGACGCCTGGGAGTTCGCCGGCGACGCGCCGGGGCACACCTTCGACCCCGTCCGCAACGAGTTCGCGCGGAAGTACCCGCGGCCGGGCCGGCGCGTCGACTACGTCTTCGTGCGCGGGCCGCTCCGCGCGGGTCGGGGGGTCCCGCTCCGGGCCTTCCTCGCCTTCGACCGCCCGGGGCCCGACGGCGTGTGCGCCTCGGACCATTTTGGCGTCTGCGTCGACCTGCACGACGGCGAGGAGGCGTGAGGGCCCGGCGCGCGGGTCCGCTCGTCCTCTTGCTCGCGCTCGCGTGCGAGCCCGCCGCCACGCCCCTCGACCGCTCGCCGGGCAGCGCGCCCGTCACGCTGCTCGCGACGCTGAGCTTGGGCGGCGGGGACGCCGCGCTTCAGGGCCTCGCGGACGGGCTCGGCGAAGCGCCCCTCGGCGCCCGCTCCGTGGGCGAGCTCGGTGAAGCGCTCGCGGCGCTACCCCCGGGTGTGCTCGCCCGGGCCGACGCTCTCGCGGTCGCGCTCCTGGATGGCGACGGGGGCCCCCTCGTCGCCGCCCGCCTGCCGGCCCCCTCGCCGGAATGGAGCCTCGAGACCGGGGGAGCGCGGGGGGCGTCGCGCGTCCGCGCCGCGCGCCTCGCGGGGTCCTGGAGCGCGCTCTGGGCGCCCGAGGCGGGCGGCGGGGTGCTCGCCCTCGCCCCCACGGACGCGGGTCTCGAGGACGCCCTCGGCTGGCTCGGCTTCGCGGTGCTCGCGGACGTGACGCCGGGGTTCCGGGCCGAGGTTCCGGCCCGGGTACCCGCCGCCGAGGCGGCGCCGCGGCTTCGCGCGCTCCTCGAGGGCACGCTCCGGGAGGCCCGCGCCGACATCGCCCGGGAGCGCCGCGCGCGGGCCGAGGCGCCGGCCTTCGGCGAGCCGGAGGCGCTGCTGCGGGCCG
>JBCDGX010000552.1:0-4536 GCA_038750805.1 Myxococcota bacterium | reverse complement strand
GTCACCCAGGGTGGCGGGCTCTGCAGCGGCACGGTCATCGCGCCGCGGGTGGTGCTCACGGCGAAGCACTGCATTCAGCGAGCCGGCGCGGCCGCGCCCCTGGCCCCGGCAGCGGTGTTCGTGGCCGTCACGGACGACGTGACGCCGATCTTCGACCGGCGCCGGGACTTCGAAGACTTCATCACGGACGCGACGGACGTCATAACGACCGAGGGCACCTACCGCGAGGACCGCTGCCTCCGGGACCTCACGAGCCAGGACGTCGCGCTCATCGTCACGCGCCAACGCCTCCCCGTGGATCCCCTGCCCATCTCCCGCTCCACGCCGGGCACGCAGGTCGGGCGCAACGTGACCGCGGTGGGCTTCGGGCAGATCCCCTCGGGCGGTTCGGGCGTGAAGTTCAGCGTCGAGACCACCGTGGAGTGCATCGGCTGCTTCCAGTGCGACCGCCTCACGGACAGCACCGGCGTCATCTACACGGTCGCCACCACCTGCCAGGGCGACTCGGGCGGCCCGCTGATCAACGCCGACGGCGAGGTCTTCGCGGTGCTCTCCTTCGGTACCGGCTCCTGTGGCGATCCGCGGGCCATCAACGGCTTCAACCGCATCGACACCTTCCTCGACCTCATCGACGAGGCTCTCGAGGTCTCCGGCATCTGCGTCGAGAACGGCCCCGAGGTCTGCGACGGCGACGACAACGACTGCAACGGCGAGGTCGACGAGGGCTGCTTCGCAGCCGGCGAGGCCTGCTCGACCAGCGACGAGTGCCTGACGGGGCTCTGCGCGGACACGGCTGCCGGCCGCGTCTGCTCCCTCGCCTGCGACCCGGCGCGCCCGCTGGTCGGCTGCCCGCTCGGCCTCTTCTGCGCCTCGACGGACGGGAGCTGCGACGGCGTATGCACCCCGGGTGAGCCCGGCGAGCTCGGCAACGGCGAGGCCTGCGCGGAGGACCTCGAGTGCGCCTCGCTCCGTTGCGTCGACCCCGGCGACGGCCTCCAGCGTTGCCTCGACGCCTGCGAGGGCGACGCCGGCCTCTGCCTTGGCGGCGAGGCCTGCGTGGCGCGCCCGGGCGGCTGCGGCGCCTGCGTGCCCTCGGACATCTTCTCCGGCCCCTTCGGTCTCGGGGAGCCCTGCGACCTCGAGGGCATGGACTGCTACGACCGCTGCATCGACGACGGCGCGGCCGTCTACTGCTCGCGCACCTGCGACGACGACGTCGATTGCGGCCCCGGCTTCCACTGCCGCGAGGCGAGCGCCGAGGGCGAGGCCGACGTCTGCGTTCGGGGCGACCGCGGCATCGGCGGAGCCGGCTGCATCGTCAACGAGGACTGCGACGAGGGGCTCTTCTGCGCCGCCCGCGGCGGCACGCGCTGGTGCACGAGCTTCTGCGGCGAGGACGGCGAGTGCCCCGAGTCCTTCGAGTGCGTGATGGTCACGGACACGGCCTCCGTGTGCGCGCCGAGCGTTGGCATCCTCGGCGACGCCTGCATGGAAGCCTCCGAGTGCCTCAGCGGCCTCTGCGTGGGCGTGCCCCGCGCCGGTGACGTCTGCAGCCGCCTCTGTGGCCCGGACGCCCCCTGCGAGATCGGTTTCGACTGCGTGCGTACGGCCGACGGCATCAGCAACGTCTGCGTGCCCGTCGAGGACGAAGAGGCGGCCCCCGAGGGTGGCGGCGGCGGCTGCACGGCCGGCGCCGGCGCCGCGGGTCTGCCGGCCCTCGCCTTCGCCTTCGTCGTGCTCGGCCGGCGCCGCCGGCGCTGAGCGCGTACTCTTCCGCCCGTGACGCTTCGGACCGCGACGGCGGGGGCCCTCGCCCTCGCGCTCGCCGGTGGCTGCGCCAACCTCTCGGATTGGCAGACGGCCCCCGGTGAGGTGTACGCGGGCACGGTCGTCGGAACGGACCCCCCGGATTGCATGCCGGAGGAGGGCTGCTCCTTCCTCCGCCGGGGCTTCCCGGCCGGGACGCGCCTCGAGATGAGCTTCGACCCCAGCGCGGCGACGCTCCAGCCGGGCTCGCTGACCACCGTCGGCGAGCTCTGCGGCGCGACCTTCGAGGCCGAGCCGCTCCTCCCCATTGCGCCGCTCGCCCACGACGCCCTCGGGCAGTACGGGCTGCCCGGCGACGGCCGCGTGAAGAACTACCTCTTCGCGCTGCAGCCCTCCTCGGGTCCCCTCGGAGGCCGTGACGCCATGGCCTTCGTGTCGCTCATGGAGGGCGAGGGGCTCGAGGTGCGCATCGTCGCCGGCCCGGGCACGGGCGATTGCGCGCCGGACGATTGCGCGGCCTTCGCGGCCGGCGAGTGCGATTTCTTCGGCCTCTTCCGCCTCGGCCGCGAACGCGCCACCTCGCCATGAAGCGCGTCCTCGGGATCGAGACGAGCTGTGACGAGACCGCCGCGGCCGTGGTGAGCGCGGAGGGCGCGGTCTTCGCGGACGTCGTCGCCAGCCAGATCGCGGAGCACGCGCCCTACGGTGGCGTCGTCCCCGAGCTCGCCTCGCGGGCGCATCTCCGGGCCATCGTCCCGGTGGTCGAAGAGGCCCTCGCGGCCGTCGGCGGGGCGGAGCGCATCGAGGGCATCGCGGTCACGCAGGGGCCCGGCCTGAGCGGCGCGCTCCTCGTCGGGCTCCAGACGGCGAAGGCCCTCGCGCTGCGCCTCGGCCTGCCGCTCGTCGGCGTGAACCACCTCGACGGGCACCTCCTCGCGCCGCGGCTCCGGGAGCCCGGCGGGGCCGCCGAGGGGCCGGCCTTCCCCTACGTCGCCCTCCTCGCGAGCGGCGGGCACACGGCCCTCTACCGCGTGGATGGCCCCACGCAGATGGCGCTCCTCGGCCAGACCCGGGACGACGCCGCGGGGGAAGCCTTCGACAAGGCGGCGAAGCTGCTCGGCCTCGGCTATCCGGGCGGCCCCGTCGTCGACCGGCTCGCGGCCGCGGGCGACGCGAAGGCCATCCGTTTCCCGCGGACGACCCTCGGCAAGGGCTCCCTCGACTTCAGCTTCAGCGGCCTGAAGACCGCCGTGGCGCGCCACCTCGAGCGCGAGGGCCGCCCCGAAGGCGAGGCCGGCCTCGCGGACGTCTGCGCGTCCTTCCAGGCCGCCGTGGTCGACGTGCTCGCCAAGAAGCTCAGCGACGCCGCGCTGGCCGAGGGCGTCGACACGCTCGTGCTCACCGGGGGCGTCGCGGCCAACCGCGGCCTCCGGGCCCGGGCCCGCGAGCTCGCCGCGAGCCGCGGCCAGACCCTGCACGTGCCGCCGGTGAAGCGATGCACCGACAACGCCGCGATGATCGCCTACGCCGGGGCCCTTCGCCTCGCGGCCGGCGAGCGCGACCTGGACCTCGTCGCCTTCTCCCGCGACCCCGCGCGGCGCCGCGGCCGCTTCCGGCCGGACGGAACGCCGATCCCTCGACGCGGCTAGGCCAGGCAGCTAAGGGAGCGCGGATGACGGTCCCTGCAGCACAGGATGGCGGCCCCGGCGAGACCCCGCGGCCGAAGAACTTCGGGCTCCTGGGGGTCGGCGGCTACGTCGCGCCCCGGCACCTCGAGGCCATCGCGAAGACGGGCAACAAGCTCGTCGCGGCCTGCGATCCGAGCGACTCCGTGGGCGTCATCGACCGCTACTTCCTCGACGCCAAGTTCTTCACGGAGGTCGAGCGCTTCGACCGCTTCCTCGAGAAGCAGCGGCGCCAGAGCGAGGCCGAGCGGGTGCACTACCTGAGCATCTGCAGCCCGAACTATCTGCACGACGCGCACGTGCGCCTGGCGCTCCGCGTCGGCGCGAACGCGATCTGCGAAAAGCCGCTGGTCATCAACCCCTGGAACCTCGACCAGCTCGCCGAGCTCGAGGCGGAGGGCGGCGGCCGCGTCTACAACGTGCTCCAGCTTCGCCTCCTGCCGAGCCTCGTGGCGCTCCGGGAGCGCATCGCGGCGCGCAAGGACCGGGCCTCGGTAGTCCTCTCCTACGTCACACGGCGCGGGCGCTGGTACCACTCGTCGTGGAAGGGCGACGAGGCGAAGAGCGGCGGCCTCCCGACGAACATCGGCATCCATCTCTTCGACCTGCTCCTTTGGATCTTCGGCCCCGCGCAGCGCTGGGAGGTGCACGCGCGCCAGCCGGACCGCTGGGCGGGCTTCCTCGAGCTCGAGAAGGCCGACGTGCGCTGGCTCCTCTCCACGCGCATCGAGGACCTCCCCGACGAGGTGCGCGAAGCGGGCAAGCCGGCCTACCGGGCGATGACCATGGACGGGGAGAACATCGAGTTCTCGCCGGGCTTCACGGACCTGCACACGCGGGTCTACGAGGACCTGCTCGGCGGCGGTGGCTTCGGCATCGACGACGCGCGCCCCTCCATCGATCTCTGCTACCGCATCCGCACGACCGTCGACACGGACCCCGGCGCGACGCGGCTTCATCCGCTCCTCCGTCGCTGAGGCACGCAACCGGGGTCGCACCCGGCTGATAAGGTCCTCCGCCGGGGCGCTCCCGGCGCGCGACCATGGCCGAGAAGACCGAAGCAGCCACTCCCAAGAAGCTCCGC
>JBCDGX010000551.1:0-4536 GCA_038750805.1 Myxococcota bacterium | reverse complement strand
CCGAAGCGCAGGCTGTTGAGCGAAGCGACGGGGCGCGCGCCCATGGTGAAGACGTCGCGGAGGATGCCGCCCACCCCCGTCGCCGCGCCCTGATAGGGCTCGATGAAGGAGGGGTGGTTGTGGCTCTCCATCTTGAAGACGGCGCAGAAGCCATCGCCGATGTCGACGGCGCCGGCGTTCTCCCCGGGCCCCTGCACGACCTGCGGCCCCTCCGTCGGCAGACGCCGAAGGTGCACGCGGCTCGACTTGTAGGAGCAGTGCTCGGACCACATCACGCCGATGACGCCGGCCTCGGTGAAGCTCGGCGTGCGGCCGAGGCTCTCCACGGCGAGCTCGTACTCGGCGGGGTTGAGCCCGAGCTCGGGCGCGAGCTCGGGGGTGACCTCGGGGTCGCCGGGGAAGGGGGCGGGGCCCGTCTTGGTGTCGCTCACGCCGCGCTCCCGTGCGTGTCTCGGAGGCTGAGGAAGAGGCGAAGCCCGTCGTCGCTCCCGAGCACGGACTCGGCCGCGCGCTCCGGATGCGGCATCAGCCCGCAGACGTTCCGGCCCTCGTTGTAGATCCCGGCGATGGCCTCCCGAGAGCCGTTGGGGTTCAGCGGCAGCCCCTCGGCGTCGGTCGCGCCCGGCGTCGCCACGTTCCCCTCGGCGTCGGCGTAGCGGAAGGCCACGCGGTCACTCAGCGCCGCCAGGGTCGCGTCGTCGCACTGGTAGCGCCCGTCCGCGTGCGCGATGGGGAGGCGGAGCACGGTGCCCGCGGGGATCGCGTCGGTGAAGGCGCCGCGCGCCTCGACGCGGAGATGCACGTCGCGGCACTCGAAGCGAAGGTGCTCGTTCCGCGTGAGCGCGCCGGGCAGCAGCCCGAGCTCGGTCAGGATCTGGAAGCCGTTGCAGATGCCGAGCACGGGGCCCCCCGCCTCGGCGAAGCGCTTCAGCGCCGGCGAGATGGGGCTGAAGCCCGCGATGGCGCCGGGCCGGAGGTAGTCGCCGTAGGAGAAGCCGCCGGGGACGATCACCCCGTCGACGGCGCCGAGCTCGCGCTCCTTGTGGAAGACGTAGAAGGCGTCGGCACCGAGGACGTCGCGCGCCGCGTGGAGCGCGTCGAAGTCCGCGTTGGAGCCGGGATATTGGACGACGGCGATACGCATGAGAGAGCCCCGGGGAGAACGGGCGCGAACCCTACGACGCAGGGCCGGCGGGGACCAGCCACACCGATTTCTTTGCGGCCTCCCCGCGCTCGGCCGACCCTGTTGCCATGAAGCGCGTCGCTCTCTTCCTGGTGCTCGCCGCCGCCGCTCCTGCCGGAGCCCAGGACGGCGAGCGTGTGCTGACGGACGTGCAGGCGCTCCACGCGGCCTGCCGAGAGGCCGAGGGCGCCGGGCGACGGCAGCTCTACGTCGTGACCGTCGACGCCTACCGGCTCGCGGAGTTCGACGAGAACCTCGGCGGTCTCCCGGTCGATCTGCGGCGCAACCTCCCGGCCTTCGGCGGCGCCGCCGAGCTCTTCCCCAAGGGCCTCGAGCCCATCGTCTTTCGCGGGGGCGAAGAGCGCGCCACCGCGCTCCGCGAGGCCGCAGCCGCCGGCGCGGCGCTCCGCCTGGGTTTCTTCCTCCGCTTCGACGGGCGCGGCCGGCCCTGCCTCGTCCGGGCCGCCGTCAGCGTGTCGACGGTGCGCATGGACCTCGCCTTCCTCGAGCTCATCGATGGGGAGGGCCAGGTGGTGGCGCGCGAGGACACGGAGCGGCTCCGGGCCTGGCGCGACGACATGCAAAGGGACGGTCTGGCCGACGGTCCCCCGGCGTCGCTCCGCGTGCTCGAGGGCCCCGGCGCCGCCGACCTCCAGACCCTCGCCGTGCGCGAGGCGCTCTCGGCCTGCCGCCCCGGGGGCGACGAGCCTGGACCGCTCGTGCTCCGCTTCCGCCTCGAGGCCGGCCGTGTCACCGACGTCGCCCCGGCCCTCGACGCCACGGGGGACGACCAGGTCGCCGCCTGCGTCACCCGCGCGCTCGACGGCCGAGGCGCTCGCGGCGCCGGCGCCGGGCGCGCCGTCGTGCGTTTTGCCCCTCGCTGAGACCTAAGGGTTTCTGCGGTCAAACCGTACCGTACCCATTCAGGGTCGATCGTTCGGGGTTTCGAATGTTCGGCTCGGGACGATCTCTATGGGGAAACCCGTAGGAAATCCCGAGCTGTAATGGCTTGTAAGTTTCGTTTGCGTGAAGTGAGACCGTTTCACCTTCCCGGGGGAGAAGGCACGGAACCATGGAAGCGAACGGAATGCCGAGCGAGCCGCCGGCGGCCCTCCGACGTGTGACCCGCGACCCGAACGACGTCGCGATGCATGCGATGGTCGAGGGCGCCCCGGTCGCGATGATGCGCGTGGACCAGGACCTGGTGGTCACCTACGCGAACCCCAAGTCCATCGAGCTCCTTCGCGCGCTTCAGGAGCACCTTCCGGTGCGCGCAGACGACATCGTCGGCACCTGCATCGATGTCTTTCACGCCCACCCGGAGCATCAGCGGGCGATCCTCGCGGACCCGGACCGGCTGCCCCATCGGGCCGAGATCACGCTCGGCGACGAGACGCTCGCGCTCCTCATCACGGCGCTCCGCTCGGACGGCGGCGAGCACCTCGGTGCCTGCCTGACCTGGGAGGTCGTGACCGAGAAGAAGCGGAACGAGGAGGCGATGGCCCGCGTCCGCGCGATGGTCGAAGGGGCGCCCATGGCGATGATGCAGGTCGACCGCGACCTCGTCGTCACCTACGCGAACCCGGCGTCCGTCGAGCTCCTCGAGCGCATCGAAGAGCACCTCCCGATCCGCGCGAAGGACATCGTCGGGACCTGCATCGACGTGTTCCACGCCGACCCGGCGCATCAGCGCCGCATTCTCGACGACGCCTCGAAGCTCCCGCACGAGGCGACCATCGAGGTCGGCGGGGAGTCCCTCTCGCTGCTCATCTCTCCGGTGCGCAACCTCGCCGGGGAGCACGTCGGCGCGTCGCTGACCTGGGAGATCGTCACGGAGAAGCTCCGCTTCGAGGCCGAGCGCGCGGCGCGCGCCCGGCGCGACGCGGAGGAGGCCGAGGACGCCCGCCAGCGCGTTACGCGCATCCTCGAGGTCGTCGTGGCGGCGGTGTCGGGCTATCTCTCGCGCGAGGTCGAGAAGCCCGGCGAGGGCCCCCTCGGTGAGACCGGCCGCGGGCTCAATCTCCTCGTGTCCGAGTTCTCCTCCAAGATCTTCGACATCCGCCAGGGCGCCAACGTGCTGGATGGCTCCGCCGAGACGCTC
The DNA here is from genome assembly GCA_038750805.1 of Myxococcota bacterium. Lineage (GTDB taxonomy): Bacteria > Myxococcota_A > Polyangia > Polyangiales > Houyiibacteriaceae > CALCTH01. The sequence goes on along the minus strand of JBCDGX010000551.1, from coordinate 1,252 downwards.
CAGACCTCGAGCCAGACCCTCGGCGCCAACGCCGAGGAGACCGAGCAGCAGGCGACGGTGGTCTCCGCCGCCGCCGAGCAGGTCTCGCAATCGGTCCAGACCGTGGCCGCCGGCGTCGAGGAGCTCGGCGCCGCCGTCGGCCAGATCGCGGACAACGCCAAGGAGGCCGCGCAGGCGGCGACCCTCGGCGTCGACGAGGCGCGCCAGAGCAACGCGACGGTGAGCGCCCTCGGTGAGAGCTCGGCGGCCATCGGACAGGTGATCAAGGTCATCACGTCCATCGCGCAGCAGACGAACCTCCTGGCGCTGAACGCGACCATCGAGGCCGCGCGGGCAGGGGACGCCGGCCGAGGCTTCGCCGTCGTCGCCAACGAGGTGAAGGAGCTCGCCAAGGAGACCGCCCGGGCGACCGAGGACATCGAGCGCCGCATCGAGGCGATCCAGACCGACACGGACTCCGCCGTCGAGGCCATCGGCCGGGTCACCGAGCGCATGGAGCGCGTCAACGAGATCCAGAGCGTGATCTCCCTCTCCGTCGAGGAGCAGCGGGTCACGACGCAGGAGATCGCCCGCTCCCTCGCGGAGGCTTCCCGCGGCACCGCGGAGATCGCCGACAACATCACGGGCGTCGCCGAGGCGGCGCGGGACACGACGGGCGTCGCGAGCCACGTGCGCACGGCGACGGACGAGATGCAGAGCGTCACCGGGAGCCTGGGCGAGCTCGTGGGGGCCTTCCGGCTCTCCGGCGACGTCTGACGCGGCCTACTCGGCGAGGGGCTCGAGGCGCGGCGCGGCGAGGTCCGCCAGCTCGTCCGCGTGCCGCTCGGCCTGGCTGAGCAGCATCGAGAGCAGGTTCCGGAAGGCGCGGCGATCGAAGTTGCTGTCCGTGTGGAGCAGCGTGCTCATACGGAGCTCGCCGGTGCGCTCGTTCCACTCGAGCTTCGCCGAGAGCAGGCGCCAGTTCAGCTGCATCGCGCGGCGCAGCACGGTCGGCAGGCGTGGGTCTTCGGCGTCCACGTGCGCCAGGTCCGGGACGTACATGTAGACGGTGTCGTTCGCGTCCGAGTAGAGCAGGCGCACCGAGAAGGCGCGGCGTCCGTTCGCCGCCAGGTGCCGGTAGCTGCACCGGGCGGCGAACGGACGCCGCGCCTTCTCGGTGCGCCTGCTCTACTCGGACGCGAACGACACCGTCTACATGTACGTCCCGGACCTGGCGCACGTGGACGCCGAAGACCCACGCCTGCCGACCGTG
>JBCDGX010000550.1:0-4547 GCA_038750805.1 Myxococcota bacterium | reverse complement strand
CCCGGAGACGCTCGCCGAGCCCGCGCCGGCGCGGGAGGACGCGGTGATGCCCTACCGCTACGGCTTCGTGAACGATCGGAGCGCCTTCCGCTTCACGGCGCTCCCCTCGGCGCGCCAGCGGGAGCGGCTGGCCGAGGGCAACGAGCTCCCGGGCCTCGCGACGCGCCTGAATGGCGACTACTACGTCGCCCTCGACGGCGAGGTGGAGCGCGACGGCGTCCGCTTCGTGCGCACCGTCCGCGGCGAGTTCGTCGAGGCGCGCTTCGTCGAGGCGGCCGAGCCGACGCGGCACCACGGCGCCTACGACCCCGAGGGGCTCACGCTCCCCCTGGCCTTCGTCTACCGCGAGGGAGCCCAGCTCCTCGTCCTCGACGGGGAGGGCGCCGTTCCCGTCGGCCGCGCGGACAAATACGCGCGGGCCCCGGTGGTCGAGACCGCCGAGGTCGCCGGCGAGGCCCTCGTCCGGGTCCAGCCCGGAGCCGCCGAGGGGGCTTTCGCGCTCCGCGCCGCGGACGTGCGCGTCGCCCGCGCCATCGCGCGGCCCGCCGGCATCCGGCCCGGGGCCCAGTGGGTCCACGTCGACCTCGCCCGGCAGGTCCTGGTCGCCTACGAGGGCGATCGCCCGGTCTTCGCCACCCTCGTCGCCTCCGGCCGCGAGGGCTACGAGACGCCCTCCGGGCTCTACCGCGTGCGCCACGAATACGTAAGCACGACCATGCGCGGGGAGGATCCCGTCGACGGCCCCTACGACGTCGCCGAGGTCCCCTGGACCATGTACTACCACCGCTCCTTCGCCCTCCACGGCGCCTACTGGCACGACGGCTTCGGCGAGGTCCGGAGCCACGGGTGCACGAACCTCGCGCCCGTGGACGCGCGCTTCCTCTTCCTCTGGGGCGCACCAGAGCTCCCCGCCGGGTGGCACGGCGTGCGCGCCGAGGGCTTCTTCGTCTACAACACGAACTAACGTTCGGTCGCCTCGCCCTGGACGAGGGCCAGGTCGATGCGCCCGAGCGCGTCGTCGGCGCCGCGCACCTCGACCTCGAGGGGCTCGCCGACCGTGAAGGTCCGGCTGCTCCCGACGAAGCGATGGCGCGCGGGCCCCACCTCGAAGGGACCGCCGGGCAGGTTCTCCGCCTGGATGGACCCGCTCACGCCGGTGTTCTCGAGCTGCACGATGAGCCCGAAGGGCTTCACGGCGGTGACGTGGCCGCGGAAGCGCTCGCCGATGCGGCCCTGGAAGTGCCACGCCGCGACCATGCGAAGGCGCTCGGCCTCGGCCTTGCCGGCGCGCCGCATGCGCTCCTGCACGTGCGCGGCGGTCTCAGCGAGCGCCTCGCGGCGCGCGTGCAGGTTCCGCTCGCCGCGGAGGTGCGCCTTCACGACGCGATGCACGGCGAGGTCCGCGTAGCGGCGGATGGGCGAGGTGAAGTGCAGGTAGAGCGGCGCGGCGAGGCCGAAGTGCAGCCCGGTCTCGACGGTATAGGTCGCCGGGCCGAGCACGCGCCGAAGCACCGTGTCGAGGGCCGAGGCCCGCGCGCTCCGTGTCCGGCCGCCCTCGGGGGCGAGCTGGGCCTCGATGGCGGCGAGGCCCCGGGGCGTGAGCTCGGCGTCCTCTCCGTGGGGCAGGCCGGCGGCGAAGCCGAGGTGCCGGCACGAGTCCTCGAGGCGCTCGACCTGCGAGCCGTCGGGCGCCGGGTGCACGCGGAAGATGCCGGGGAGCCCCCGGTCGACGAGCCAGCTCGCCACGGCCTCATTCGCGGCCACCATGAGGCGCTCGATGAGCTGATGGGCCGTGTTGTCCCGCCGGGCGACGATGGCCGTCGGCTCGCCCGTGGCCTCGTCGAAGCGGACCTTCGCCTCTTCGCGGAGGAGCGTGACACCCCCGCGGGCCCGGCGAACGGCGCCGAGGCGCGCCGACACGGTGCGGAGCCAGCGGAGCGCCTCCTGGATCTCCTCCGGGTAGTCGCCGGGCTCGTCGTCCTCGAGGAAGCGCGCCACGCCCTCGTAGGAGAGGCGGCGCGTCGAGCGGATCAGGCTCGGGTAGAGGTCCGTCGCCGTGACCTCGCCCTCCGCGTCGATGCGCAGCTCGGCCGTCATCGCCGGCCGGTCCACGCCCTCGAGGAGGCTCAGCGCGTTCTCGCTCAGCTCCGCCGGCAGCATCGGGAGCACCTCGCCCGCGAGGTACACGCTCGTGCCGCGGCGCCGGGCCTCGAGGTCCGCCGGTGAGCCCTCGGGGACGAGCGCGTCGACGTCGGCGATGGAGACGAGCACGCGGATAGCGCCGTCGGGCGTCGCCGGGAAGACCGAGAGCGCGTCGTCGAGGTCCCGGCTCTGGGGCGCGTCGATGGTCACGGTGACGACGTCCCGGAGATCCCGGCGGCCCGCCGGGTCCGGGGGGCGCACGGACTGCGCCTGCGCCAGGACCTCCCCGGGGTAGCTCCTCCGGATGCCGAAGCGCGCGACGACGCGCTCGAGGCTCGCGTCCGCCGGCGGGACCTCGCGAACGTCCTCGACGACGCCTTCGCCCGCGCGCCCCACGACGCGGGTTCCGGGCGCGAGGTCCAAGCCGCCGCCGAGCGGCCAATCCGTGTTCGCGACCATGCGGTCGACGCGGAGGTGAGGCCGGCCGCCGTGAAGCACGACCTCGCCGTAGAGCGCGTCCCGATCCCTCGCCTCGAGGCGAAGGTCCCGCGCGCGCCAGCGCTGGTGCTGCCCCCGCTCGAGCGTCGCCGAGACCAGGTCGCCCGCGAGGAAGGGGTTGAGGTCCGGCGGGGCGACGAAGGCCGAGCCGACGCCCGTGTCCTCCTCGTCGAGCTGGACGAAGCCGAAGCCCCGGGTGTGGACGACGATGCGCCCCTTCACGCGTTCGCTCATGGCGCGACCCTACCGCGGAAGGCGCCTATTCGAGGCGGGCCGTGAAGTCGTCGAGGGCCGCCGCCGCCTCCGCGTCGGGGGTGACGCTGAGCACGCCCGGGAGCGCCTCGAGCGCCGTCACCACCGTCGCGCGATCGGTGGCGTCGAGCACGCGGTCCGTGAGCCCCTCGCCCGTATCGAAGGCGTAGCTCATCTCGAGGTCGTCCGGGACGGGCACGTTCACCCGCCCGGTGCAGCTCGTGACGCGGCCCGCGCCGTCGAAGGCGACCACGAGCTCGCCGAACACGCGGGTCCGCTCCCAGGCGTGCACGACGCAGACCGGGTCGCCGTCCGCGTCCGTGACCTCCGTCGGGTAGCTCGCGTCGGCGTCGAGGCCGAGCCCCTCCGTGCCCACGGTGCCGAGGAGCGTCCCCGAGTCGCCGCCCACGATCACGTCGACGCCCCGCAGGCTCGCCGCGAGCGCGAGGTCGGCGTCGTAGCCCTGGTGCGTGACGAGGACGATCTTCGTGACGCCGGCGTCCGTGAGCGCGTCGATGGTCTCCTGCGCCGTCGTCGCCTCGTCCGCGAACTGCGTATCGGCGTCGGGGGCGCTCGTGTCCCGCGTCGACGCCTTGAGGAGGCCGACGACGCCGACCTCCTGGCCCTCGACCATCAGGACCGTGCTCGGCTCGAGATAGCCCGTCGCGAGGGCGGAGCGGGATCCGGGCCTCACGTTCGCGGCGAGCACGGCCGTCTCGCAGCCCGCGTCCGCCGCGAGGAAGTCGAGGAAGGTCGCCAGGGCGCCGTCGCCCTCCGCGAACTCCCGGTCCCCGAGGGCGAAGGCGTCGAAGCAGATCGCGTTCATCATCGCGGCGTCGGCCTCGCCCCGGAAGGCGTCGAAGTAGGGGGTGCCGGGGATCGCGTCGCCGGCGTGGATCGCGACGGGGTTCGTGGCCGCCGCGCGGCGGGCGGCGAAGGCCGCGGCGAAGGCCGGCATGCCGCCGTAGCTCAGGCTCACCTCGGTGATGGGGCCCCCGTCGAAGTCCGCCGGGGCCGCGAGCGTGAGGCTCGAGGTGTCGAGGGCGAGCGTGTCCGGGAGCAGCTCCGAGGCGTGGTCGCTCATGTGGAGCAGCGTCAGCGTGAGCGGGTCGCCCACGCCCATGTCGACGCCCTGGTCGACCCCCGCGTCGACGCCCTGGTCGCCGCCGCCGAGGTCCGCGCCGAGGTCGAGGTCGAGGTCGGTTCCGTCGTCGTCGCCGGAGCAGGCGACGAGCGTCGCCGTGAGAACGAGGGCCTGGGTCCGTGTCATCGCGCGTGCCTCCTGCAGCGTCTGCCTGTGCCCTTCTACCGCGCGGGCGGCCTGCCGGGGAGCGCGCACGAGAAAGCCGGCCGAGGCGAAGGCCCGGGCCGGCTTCTCGGCGCGTGCGCGCAGGAGGCTCAGGGAACGACGAACGTCGGGATGACGCTGAGGTCCTGAATGCGGCGGTCGTCCTCCGGCGCGGTCTCGGCCACGTCGAAGGGCGTCATCGGATCGGGGAAGAAGGCGAGGAAGTACTCGGCGAGCGCGTCCTGCTCACCGCCCGTCGAGCTGAAGCCGTTCTGGAGGCCGGGGTCGCAGGCCGTCAGGACCGGGAAGTCCGGCGTGCCCGTGGGCGCCGTGTCCGGGTCACCGAAGCCGATGTCCGCGTAGATCT
>JBCDGX010000549.1:0-4549 GCA_038750805.1 Myxococcota bacterium | reverse complement strand
TCGGGATCGCGTCCGGGAGCGCGCCCTCGATGGCCCCGGGATCGAGCTCGTTCAGGAAGACGCACATGGCGCCCTCGTCCTCGCGGGCGATGGCCTTCGCCTCGAGCTCCGCCACGACGCCCGGCAGCATCGCGTCGTAGGCGCTCTCGCCGAGCCACTCGTCGAAGGTCGTCCCGAGGCGGGCGTAGATGCCGTCGAGGGTTTCGCGGGTCGTCGCGACCATACGCTCCCAGGTGGCCCGGTTCTCCGGGTCGCCCTGCTGGAGCTTCGCGAGCTCCGCGCGCGCCTCGGCCGCGAAGGCCTCGTCCTCCTTGGCCCGAGCGCTCGCCGCCTTGTATACGCGCTCGAGCTCCACGATGGCGTCGGCCTCGAGCGCGGCCTCGTCGCCGAAGGTCCGGAGGCCCACGATGAGCAGGCCGAACTGCGTGCCCCAATCGCCGAGGTGGTTGTCGCCGATGACCCGGTGCCCGATGCGCCGGAGGAGCTGCACGAGCGCCTGCCCGAGGATGGTCGAGCGGAGGTGCCCGACGTGCATCTGCTTGGCGATGTTGGGGCTCGAGAAGTCGACGACGATGGTCTCCGGGGCCTCGACCGGATCGACGCCGAGGCGCGGGTCCTGGGCGTCGTCGCTCAGGCGCGCGCCGACCCAGGCCGGCTCGAGCGTGAGGTTCACGAAGCCCGGGCCCGCGACCTCGGCCCTGGCGATGGCTGGGAGCGCTTCCAGGCGCTCGGCGACGGGCCCGGCGAGCTCGCGGGGGTTCGCCTTCTGGCGCTTGGCGAGGGCCATCACCCCGTTGACCTGAAAGTCGCCGAACTTCGGGTCCTGGGTCTTGCGGAGGAGCGCCGGGGGCGTCTCCTCCGTGCCGAAGGCGTCCTTCAGGGCCGCCGCCGCGAGGGCGTCGAGCGTGCGTTCGAGGCGCATGGCGGAGGCATAGAGGAAAGCGACGGGGGCTTCCACGTGCGGGCCGCGGACGCGCCGCGGGGCCGCTATGGCGCCGGGTTCGCGACGCGACCGAGGAAGAGGATGGTGCCGCTCACGCGGTGCACGATCGCGAAGGCGAAGGGATGGTCCGCGCGGACCGTGACCGGCGGCACGGGGCGCGCGGCGCTCCGCGAGGCCACGACCACGGCCGTCGCCGCGGCGGCCTCCGTGCCCTCCTCGTCGACCTTCACGAAAGCCTCGTGAAAGGCGCGCTTCACGTAGAGCGTCTCGCCGCCGGCATGGGCCGGGGCCATGCCCGTGAGGTCGGCCGCGTCGGCGTCGAAGACCCGCCGCATACCGAGCGCCGGGAGCACCTCGAGGAGCGGCAGGCGCGCCCCTTCGAAGGTCCAGCGCGGCATCGTGAGGCGCACCGGTCGGGGGGTGCGGCGCGCGGCGAAGGTCTCGCCCAGCGTGCCTTCGATCGCCGGGAGCCCGTTCGGCTCCCGGGGCACGACGAGGACCATGCTGTGGGCGCCGTCGCCGTAAGGCAGCTCGACGACCTGCGCGCCGCCGGTCTCCGCGTAGCGAAGGGAGCGCGTCTGGCGCATCAGCGGGGCCGGCGCGGCGGGGCCCGTGCCGTTCACGAGGAAGGGCTCCGGGCGCGTTTCCGCCGGGTCGAACTCGTGCTCCCAGCTCGCGAGGAAGGTGATGGCGTTGACCAGCACGAGCCGCGTCAGGCCGTCGAGCGAGCCCGCGGGCAGGAGCTCCGGGATGCGCTGCCGCGTGAAGTCCGCGACGTCCCCGTTGATGCGCGCGCGCTGCGTCTCGGCGTCGCCCGCGAAGTCCACGGGCGAAAAGGGGGCGCCATAGCTCTCGCGGAGCAGCGTGAGGAACGCGGGGTCGAAGCCGAAGGCCTGCTCGCCGTAGAGCCGGTTCACCACGCGGAGCGCGTCGCCGGCGTTGAAGGACGCGAGGATGCGCCCCGCCGCCGCATGACGCGCGCCGTCGTCGCCTTCGAGGCGAAGGACCCGCGCCATCTCGTCGGCCGTCTCCCCACGCGCGCCGGCCCAGGTCATGGTCAGCGCGAGCGAGAGGCTGGCCGGGGAGAAGACCAGGTTGCCCGCCGGCGCCGCGCCGTAGACGTCGAAGGCAAAGGCGTTCGAAGCGCGCGCGAAGGCGGCGAGCTCCTCGTCCGTCACAGGGACCTTGGGAGGCGCCGCGGGCTCCGGGGTCGCGGCCGGCGGGGCCTCGGGGGCGGCGGGCGGCGCCTCCGGAGGCGCGCTCTGCCGCGAGCTGCACGCCGCGAGCGCGAGGAGGCAGAGCCCCCCGCGCAGCCCCTCGAATCCCGAGGCCACGGGCTCATTGCCCCATGTTCATGATCAGCGGGAGGTCTCCGCCGCCCCCGCCGAGCACCACGGTGCGCGTCTGGTTGCTCGAGGTGATCTCCCGCGTCGCCTCGATGGCGCGGAGCGTGAGGATCTCGTCGGTGATCGACTCGGCGACGACCCGGTTGGCCTCGGCCTCGGCCCGCGCCGCGATGAGGCGCACGTTCGCGTCACGCTCGGCGTTCACCTGGGCGACGCGGGCGGCGCCCTCGGCCTCGATGCGGGCGCGCTCGGCCTCCTGGCGGGCCGTCTCGATGGCCTGCTGGCGCTCGTTGGCGGCCTGGCGCTGCTGCTGCACGCGGGCGATGGACTCGCTCAGGCTGCCCGGGAGGGCGATGTTCCGGAGCAGCACGTCCTGCACCGTGATGCCGTAGGACGGGAGCTCGCGACCGGTGAGCTGGCGCTCCATGCGCCGCTTCACGAGCGTGACCATCTGTGCGCCGAGCTCCTCGCGGCGGGAGCTCACGGCGTCGACGGCCGTGTACTGGCGGACGGCGTCGCGGATCGCCGTGCGCACGGCCGGCTGGACGATGTTGGTGGCGTAGTCGTCGCCGAGGAGGCGGTAGATCTTCTGCGCCTGGCCGGCGTTCAGGAAGTACGTGACCGTCACGTCCATGGTCATCGTGAGCTGGTCCGAGCTCATGGCCGTGAGCTGGCCGTTGGTGGCCGCGCTCATCGTGAACTGCTGCGTCCGGATGCTCATGGCGTGCACCTCGGCGAGCGGGTTGATGATGTGGAAGCCCTCGGGAAGCGTGTAGTCCTGCACCTTTCCGAAGAGCGTCGGCACACCCACGTGACCGGCGGGGACCGAGACGGCGGCCCCGGCCAGGCCGAGGAGGACGGCGAAGACGAGCGCGCCGGCACCGGCCGCGCGAGCGACCCCGCGGGCCGCGGGGTCGATGGCACCGGAGGCGGCGAGCGCGGCGATGCCGAGGAGGAGGAGGGCGACGGCGGCGTAGATCATGGCGCGGAGTATGGGGCCTTCGTCGCGACGTGCAGCCTCCGCGTAACGAAGATGCCCCGGAGCCGTCCGGCCGGGCATGAGTCCTCGCGCGCCCCTCGCCCTCTCCCTGCTCATGGCCTGCGGCCCCGGCGCCGCGCCGGAGGCCCCGCCCGCGCCGAGCCCCGCCGCCCCGGAGGCCCCTGCGGAGAGCGAGTCCGTCGAGAGCGAGGGCCCCGGCCCCATCCCGGCGTCCTGGGTGGCGGAGCGCGTCGCCGCCGCGGAGGCCCGCCTCGGGACGAGCCCCGGGGGCCGGCTCGTGCTCCGGGCCGTCGAGGCGCACGGCGGGCTGGCGGCCTGGCTCGCCAAGGGGACCCTCGAGTTCACCTTCGCGTATTCGCCGCTCGGGCGACCGGAGGGCCGCATGCACACGCGCCAGCAGGTGGACCTCTGGCGAGCCCACGCGCGCCACGAGGAGATCGGCGGCGACGCGGTCTTCGGCTGGGACGGGGAGCGCGCGTGGATGCACCCGGGCCCCGACGCCTTTCCCCAGTCCGCGCGCTTCTGGTCCCTCACGCCCTACTACTTCGTCGGCATGCCCTTCGTGGTGGCGGACCCCGGGGCGAAGCACGAGCAGCTTCCGGACGCGCCGCTGAACGGGCGGCCCCACGACGTCGTGAAGGTCACCTACGACGCGGGCACGGGGGACTCGCCGGACGACTACTACGTGCTCTACCTCGACAAGGCGACGCACCGCCTCGCCGCGCTGCGCTACGTCGTCGCCTACCCGGGCTTCTTCCCCGAAGGCGGCCACACGCCGGAGAAGCTCATGCGCTACACGGAGCCCATGACCGTCGATGGGCTCGTCTTCGCGCAGCGCCTCGACACCTACGCCTGGGACCCGGAGGCCGGTGAGCCCGGCGCGAAGGTGACGGAGATCATCGTCGGCCAGCCCACGCTCGGGGCCTCGCTGCCGGCGGACCATTTCGCGCCCATCGAGGGCGCCCACGTGAGCACGGAGATCGCGGCCACGCCGCGCTGAGCTCAGACGATCTCGAGGGCGAGCTCGGCCAGGCCCGTCACGCCGGCGCGCACCTTGGCGCCGTGGGCGAGGGGCCCGACGCCGGCCGGGGTGCCCGTGAGGAAGAGGTCGCCGGGCGCGAGCGTCACGACCCGGCTCGCGAAGGCGATGATCTCCGAGACCGTCCAGATCATCTCGCCGAGCTCGGCGTCCTGGCGAAGGTCCCCGTCGACCTTGCACCAGATATGGCCGAGGGTCGGGTGCCAGACGGCGCTGGCGCG
>JBCDGX010000548.1:0-4553 GCA_038750805.1 Myxococcota bacterium | reverse complement strand
GGCCGCGCGCGCGCTCGGCGTGCGGACGAACGTCGTGAGCCGCCGCCTTCTCCGCCTCGAGGAGCGCCTCGGCGCGACCCTCGCGCTCCGGACCACCCGCGCCTTTGGCGTGACCGCGGCGGGGCAGCGCTACTACGAGCGCTGCGTCGAGGTGCTCGGCGAGCTCGAGCTGGCCGAGGCGGAGCTCCAGCGCGCCCAGGGACGGCTCGGCCCCGCGCGGCTGAGCGGGACCTACCGCGTCCACGTCCCGGGGCTCATCGCCGACATCCTCTCGCCGACGATCAACGCGCTCCTCCTCGAGCATCCGGAGCTCGCCCTCGAGCTCCACGTGCGCGACCAGCCCGCCGACCCGGTGCGCGAGGGCCTCGACCTCGCCCTCGGGCTGAAGGTCACGAGCGACCGCCTCGTGGCGCGGCCCCTCGCACCCATCCCGTGCTGGATCGTCGCCGCGCCGAGCTACATCGAGCGGCACGGCGCGCCCCGGCGCCCGGCGGATCTGGCCGACCACGAGGTGCTTCGCTTCGTGTACCAGGGCGGCCTCGAGGCCACCTGGACCTTGAGCGACGCCGCGGGGGGCGAGGAGGTCGTCCCCGTGCGCGGTCGCCTCAGCGCCACCGACAGCCGAACGCTCGTTCGTGCCTGCGTCGCCGGCCTCGGCATCGGCCTGATGTCCCCGCTCGTCGCCGAGGGCTATATGGGCGAAGGGCAGCTCCGCCGCGTGCTCCCGAAGCACACGACCGGGACCTTCATGCTCTACGCGACCTATCCGCCGAGCCGCCGGAGCGACGCGGGGCTCGCGGCGCTGCTCTCGGCGATGAGCGAAGGGCTCGGCGCGCCGGCGACGCCCTGAGCCGCGCTGCCTCAGGCGTCCCGCGCGCTGCCGCCGCCCAGGCGTTCGAGCACGGAGGTGAGCTTCGGCAGGTCGACGGGCTTGTACTCGATCGCGTCGAAGACGCGGGCTTCCTCGCTCGCGCCGAAGAACACGTCGGCGGTGAGCGCCACGATCGGGCGCTTCCCCGCCGACCGCCGGAGCTCGATCGCCGCGGTCGGGCCGTCCATGCGCGGCATCTCCACGTCGAGGAGGACCACGTCGAAGGCGCGCCGGGCCGCGACCTCGAGGGCCTCGGCGCCGTCCTCCGCCTCCACCACCTCGCAGCCCAGCGTGCGGAGCAACCGCGCCACCGCGCGGCGGCTCAGCCGGTTGTCGTCGGCGAGGAGCAGGCGAAGGCCGAGCTGCTGGCGCTCGGGCCGCGGCGCCGGTGACGAGGAGAGGCGCGCCGTCGGCGCATCCAGCGTGACGCGGAAGGTCGCCCCGCGGCCCGGCGTCGACGCGACGGCGATCTCCCCGCCCATGAGCTCGACGAGGCTCCGCGCGATGAAGAGCCCGAGGCCGACCCCGTCGAAGCGGCGGCTGACGGACACGTCCCCGCGCTCGAAGGGCTCGAAGAGCTGCGCGGCGCACTCCTCGGGGACGCCGGGGCCCTGGTCCGCGACGGAGATGGCGAGGCGCTCCCCGGGCTCCGCCTCGACGCCCACGGCGACCCGGCCCACGTCCGTGAACTTGATCGCGTTGCCCACGAGGTTCCCGAGCACCTGCCCGAGGCGCCGCCGGTCCACGCGCACGGCGGCCGGGACCTCGGCGGCCACGTCGAGCGTCAGCGTCAGTCCCTTCCGTTCCGCGGCGGCCTTCAGCGGGCCGAGGATGCGGCGGAGCAGGGGCCGGGTCTCCGTGGGCTCGGGCGCCAGCTCGATGCGTCCGGCCTCCATCGCCGAGACGTCGAGCACGTCGCCGATGAGCGCGACCATCTGGTCGCCGGCCTGAAAGACCGTGTCCAGCGCCTCCCGCTGCGCTTCGTCGAGGGGGCTCCCGCCGAGCAGCTCGGCCGAGGCCAGGAGCGCGGTCATGGGCGTCCGGAGCTCGTGGGACATCACGGCCACGAAGCGCGACTTGGCCTCGCTCGCGGCCTGGGCCTGGGCGCTCAGGGCCTCGGCCTCGGCCCTGGCTTCGACGAGCCGCGCCTCCGAGGCGCGGCGGTCGCTCACGTCGTGGTGCATCAAGAGGAGCGCGGGCTTCCCCGTGACCGGGTCGTGGATGCGCCGCGCCTCGATGGCGTGCCAGCGCGGTCCCTCCCGGGTGTGCAGCACGGCCTCCTGCCGGAAGACCTGCGTCGGGTCGCTCGTCGCCTGGCGGAGCCGGCCCGCGTCCGCGGCGTCGACGAAGAGCGCGTCGAGGCGGTCCCGGCCTTCGGTACGAAGCGCTTCCGCCGCCGGGTTCCGCACCAGCGGCAGGCCGCCGGTGTCGTAGAGCGCGACGCATTCGTTGGCGTGCTGGGTGGCGACGACGAGGCGCTGCTCGGCCTTCGAGAGGAGCGGGCTCGCGCGCACGCGCGCCTCGATGAGCATCGCCTCGAAGACGCCGCCCTCGTCCTCCGCCCGGATGCCGCTCATGGTGGTGTCCGCGTGCACCGGCGGGTGCCCTTCCGGGTAGAAGGTCCAGGGCTCGCGCACCTCCTCGCTGCGCGCGAAGCGGTCCTGGAAGGCGCGGAGCCGTCGGCGCATCCCCTCGCTCATGGGCTCGCGCGCGTAGCGTTCGCGCAGCGCGTCGAGGCTCGAGGCGGCGAAGAGGCGGAGCATCGGCTCGTTGCCCCAGAAGAAGCGATCGCGCTTGAAGTCGTAGACCCAGACCGGCGTGTCGAGGTGAGCGAAGGCCGCCAGCCGCTCGACCGTCCACGGCGCCTGCACGCCCCCCGCCTGCTCGGAGCCCCCGCTCACCTCGCGACCGTACCAGCCTCGAAACATGCCTCGTAGCTGACGGCTGCGTCCGTCCCTTACGTAGGGCCCGGTAGCGCCCGCCCCGCGATTTCCCCTACAAGCGGCTCATGCGAAATCTCGAGCGACGGACGCAGCGGCGCGGAGGCCGGTCGCGATGAGCGGCTACGTGCAGCGCTTCGGGCCCACGGCGCTCGTCGTCGGGGCGAGCGCGACGGTGGGCGAACAGTACGCGCGGCAGCTTGCGGCGCGCGGCATGGACGTCGTGCTCGTCGCCCGCCGGGCTGAGCGCCTCGAGGAGATCGCCCGGGAGATCCGCGCCGCGCACGGCGTGCGGGCGCGCGTCATCGCCCTCGATCTCCTGCAGGAGGGCGCCCTCGCGTCGCTCTTCGAGCAGACCCGGAGCCTCGAGATCGGCTACCTCGTGGTCAACGCGAACCTGCACAAGATCAACGACTTCGACCTCCTCGCGCTCGAGACCAAGCGGCGCATCGTCCAGATGAACGTGATGGTGCCGACGCTGCTCTGCGATCACTACGGGCCGCTCATGACGGCGCGCGGGCGCGGGGCGGTCTTCCTCTCGAGCGCCCTGAACTTCCTGATGGGGCTCGAGAAGGACGCGGTCTTCCAGGGCTCGAAGGCCTACCTCTCGATCTTCGCCGAGAGCCTCTGGCTCGAGTACCGGAAGAAGGGCGTCGCGGTTTGCGCGGGCCTCTTCAACGGCATCGAGGGCTCGTCGAGCTACGAGGCGAAGAGCTCGCCGGCGACGCGGAAGGTGATGCGCGCCTTCGGCATGTCCATGCCGCCGGAGCGCATCGTCGCGCGCTGCCTCGAAGGCGTGGAGAAGGGGGAGCCCCTGGTCATCCCGGACCATCCCTTGCCGAGCGCCCGGGCGGCGTTCCTGCTCACGACCGTCGGGAAGATGGTCCGGAGCCCGCGCTACAGCCGCTTCCTCAGCGACCTGACGCTTCGGTTGCTCAACGGGGAAGGGCTGACGCGTTAGTCCGGCCGCTTCGGCGCGAGCGTTCGCGGCGTAGGCGCTCAGGCGCTCGCGGCGGCCGGGACGCTTTCGGGGAACCCGACGCCCGTGACGCGCTCGAGCGCCGCGAAGGCGGCCGCATGACCGGCGGCGTCGGCGAACTGCGGGAAGCCGTCTTGTCGGCCGACGGGACCGACGAGCTTCTTCGGGTGCGCCGTCGCGTAGAAATGCCCCGAGTCGTCGTCGCCGCGCTCGGCGGCGTCGAGGTAGCGCTTGGCACCGTCCGCGATGGGCCCGTTCATGCCCATGACGCCGCCGAGGAGCTTCATCATCGGCAGCATCACGAAGCGCATGGCGGCCGGGGCGTCCCGGGCGAACTCGGTGGCGAGGTTCGCGCCGGGGCTGACGGCGTTCACGGTCATTCCGGCGGGCAGGCGCTCGGCGAGCGCGGCGGTCCACCACGCCACGACGAGCTTGGCCGTGACGTAGTCGTTCATGTTCGTGAAGGGCTTCTGCTCCGGGAGCTCGAGGCGCATCAGGCTCTCGATGGTCTTCACCCGGTCGCCCTCGTGGTGCGTCGCCGCGAGCGCGCCGATGTCGTGGAGCTTCATGCCGGGCATGTTGTTCCGGGCGCCCTCGCTCCCGGAGAACACGATGCGCGCCTTCGGCGCGAGCAAGCCGCGCTCGAGGAGCCCGAGGGTGAGCACGTGGTGTCCGACGAGCGTGCTCGCGTAGGTGACCTCGAAGCCGGCGCTCGTGAAGGTCGGGTCCTTCCGGGAGGCGCCGGCGTTGAGGAGGAGGAAGT
>JBCDGX010000547.1:0-4557 GCA_038750805.1 Myxococcota bacterium | reverse complement strand
CGTGTAGACGAGCTCGGCCGCCTGGGGCTCGAAGGCCTCCGGCCGCACCGTCGGCGTCTCGTGCGCCATGGCTTCCTCGACGAGCTCGAGGTCCGCCACCGTGGGCTTCTCGTCGCGCGTGGGAGGCGCCGAGGCGAGGTCCGCCGTCCTGATCTTCACGCCGGACTCGACGACCGCGGTCGCCATCGGGCGCGTGGGCACCATCGTGGGAACGGCGCTCCGGCGGCGCCGGGGCACGCGCGGGGGGTTCGACGACGCCCGCGCCGCCATGGCCGCGATGGGCCGTAGCTCGAGGGCGAGCAGGTCGGCCACGTCCTCCCCGAGGAGGTTGCAGGCCGTGGGGATGAGCGCGCGCTCCAGGAAGATGCCGAGCTCGAGGCCGGCCTCGGGGATGGCGTCGAGGGACGCCACGGTGAGGGCGCGGAGCTCCACCTCCTCGGCGCGGTTCAGGCTGGCGTGGGCGCGGAGACGCTCGCGCACGGCGCGCGCGGCGAGGCCGATGACGGCTCGCGGGCCGCGTCGTGCCTCGTGGTGTTCAGCGTCAGGATGCATCGGCCGTCCGTAACTCTCCCGCTCCGGGGAGAACGGTGCCTCCACGCGCGAACTGTAGGGGGGCTCACCTGCCCGCCCTCGAGATACGGCCCGCGACCGGCCGAATTTCCCTTCCTGCCCGCGCTCAGGCCGCGGTCGCTCCGGCGTCGTCCTCGCCCTCCTCGCGGAGGCGCACGGGACCGAACTTCTCTGGGAACTTGCCGACCTTGTCCGCGTAGAAGGCGCGGATCTGGTCCATGTCCTCCTTCACGTTCCCCGTCGGCATCACCGCGAGGCCGAAGCCGCCCTCCTTCTTCGCGAAGTCGAGGAAGCCGCAGACGATGGGGACGCCGGCCTCCCGGGCGATCCAGTAGAAGCCGCTCTTCCAACGCTCCGTGCGGCCGCGCGTGCCCTCGGCGGGGACGGTGAGCTTGAGGCCCTCATGCTTCGCGAAGAGCCCCGCGAGCTGCTGGACCTTGTTCGAGCGCTTCTCGCGCACGATGGGGATGCCGCCGAGCGCCTTCATGAAGGGCCCATAGGGGAAGGCGAAGAGCGTGTGCTTGCCGGCCCAGCGGATCTCGACGTCGAGCACGTAGGCGATGGCCAGCATGAAGGGGAGGTCCCAGTTCGACGTGTGCGGGGCCGCGATGAGCACGTAGGCCGGCGCGTCCGGCGGCTCGCCGACCGCCTTCCAGCCCGCGGCCTTCAGGTAGGCGTGGCCGATGGTCTTCTTCAGCAGCTTCACGCGGCGATGATGGCACGGAAGCGGCGCGAGGCCCGCCCTCAGCGCGGGATGCGCGCCCTCAGCGCCTCGAGGCTCTTGGCCGGATCGAGGTAGTCGTCAAGCTTCTTCTCGACGTAGGCCTGAGCGCCGAGCTTCTTCGCCATCCAGTTGGCCTCCATGTCGGCGCGGATGACGCCATCGGCCACCTGGACCTCGCCTTTGAAGGTCACGCCGAGCTTCGATCCCTCGAGGCGGACGCGATCTTCGGCCGGCCAGCGGAGGTCGATGCCGTGCTTGGCGACCCAGTAGTCCCCGAGGGCCTTGAGGCGCTCCCGGGCCTCCCCGTCAGGCTGCGCATAGCGTCGCTCGAATTGGATCCGGCTCATGCTAGGAGGGTCCCATGGCCCTGACCGATCCGCAGAAGAAGCTCATGTCGCTTCTCGAGTGCGTCTTCGAAGACACCGTCGTCGACAAGGAGGAGCGCAAGGCCCTCCGGACGGCGACGACGAGCGGCGAGCTGACCGACGCCCAGGCCCACACCGTGTTCGAGCGCTTCATGGAGAAGACGTGGGGCGAGGCCATGGAGGATGGCCGGCTCACGCCGCAGGAGCAGCTCCTCCTTCTCGGTATCATGAAGGAGCTCGACCTCGAGGAGACGGCCATCCCGCCGCAGATGCGGATGGCCCTTCTCATCGACTGAAGCGGTCGCCCCGCGAAACCACCCGCGAATCTCGGGTGGATCAATTCAGTGAGCCTCTAAGATCGCGCAACGACTCGGGACCCCTTGTTTCGAGGGGGTTTCCGTGCGCATTCTCAGTGTCCGGCTCTCGAGGCCGGACCTAGCGCGCCGATGGAGCGTCGCCGCGCGCGGTGATCTTTCCAG
This sequence comes from Myxococcota bacterium, assembly GCA_038750805.1. Lineage (GTDB taxonomy): Bacteria > Myxococcota_A > Polyangia > Polyangiales > Houyiibacteriaceae > CALCTH01. Next base: position 2,419 of record JBCDGX010000547.1, on the reverse strand, counting down.
CTGAACCACGACTTCTCGCATTAGGGGCGAACCATGACCGCAGAGCGCATCATCGATGCGGAAGGGGCCCGGGTGGCCGAGGCCACCCGCTCGACTTCCACCCTCTCCGAGCAGGGGCCGGCAAGCCGGCACTTCACGAACCTTCGCAGCACGCCGCAGGCCGACTCCGTCGACCTCTGGCTGAGCGGAGCCTGGAGCGAGGATCCCGGCTTCCATGACGGCTGGTCGGCCGTCCGTCCGCGTCGCAAGACGAACCTCGTCGACTGAGTCGTGGCGGCGAGAGCCCGGCTCAAAGCGGGTCCCCACCCCTGAGCTCCATACCGAGGAGCAACGCGAGCCCCTGGAGCCACGCGCGCTCCGCCGCCCCGACGACCTGGCCGGCCCCGCCCGATGCGGAGGCCGGCCTTTTCGTTCCGTCGTTCGCGAAGAGCAGGTCGAGCGCCGCATGCCGGCCCGTGGTCTCGCGGAGCACCTCCCGGACCGTCGCGAGCCCCACGCCCGGCGCCGGCGACGCCGCGACCCGCGTCGCGAGCTCCGCGTCCCCGGGACCCGGGAGATCCCGCGCCGGCGGCAGCGCGTTGATGGCGTCCTGAACGGCGACGGTGCGCTCCTTGTAAGGGAGCGCCGCAAGAGCCTCGGCGGAGAGCGGCGCGCCGAAGGCGATGTCCTGGCGCCCCATGCCCACGGGGTACTCGAGCTTCTCCGGGACGGGCTCCGCGGGAAGCCCCCGCGCGAAGCGCACGGGCACCACGGGCACCCCCGTGCGGATGGCGAGGTCGCACCAGATGCCGCTCATGGTCTCGACCGGCGCGCCGGCCCGCTGCGCCCGCGTGCCTTAGACGTGCACCATCAGGCTGCGCGCGCCCGCCTGGCCGGCGAGCTCCCCGGCGATGCGCGGGAGCGAGGTCGGGTCGCTCCGGTCGAAGAAGGTGATGACGCCCGGGTCCTTCGCGCCGGGCCAGGTGAAGCAATGGGCGATGAGGCGCCCGAGCCAGCTCTCGCGGTGCTCGGCCTTGGCGAGGGTCAGCGCCGGGACCTCGAGGAGCGCGCCGGCGAGGATCGAGAAGAGGAGGCTCTCGATGCCCGTCTGGTGGTTCGCGAGGAAGAGCGCCGGGCGCCCGCGGAGCGCCGCGATGGCCTCCGGGTCCTCGAGCGTGACCCGCCCGACGAAGCGCTCCACGAGCCCGTAGTAGAGGTCCTCGACGGGCCAATGGCCGAGACCGAAATGGCGCGACCAGTAGGCCTCGACGCGCGCGCGATCGAGGACCTCCCGGCTGCTCACGCGCACCTGGCGCCCGGCGTCCACTTCGAGGTCGAAGCGGGTGAAGGGGAGCCGGGCGACGCGCGCGACGCGCCCCTCAACGGCCACCTCGCGCGGGTGCACGCCGAGCTGCGCTGCCACGTGCTCCTTCGCGGCGATGACGCGCGGCTCCCCGTCCCCGTAGACGTCCGCCATAGCGTGGGGGAACCAGCTCGAGCGGGCGACGTCCGCGGGATCGAGCACGCTGGTGTCGCCGATGCGCGCGAGGGAGACGCCGGCGGCGGGCCGGCCCTCGAGGAAGCGGCGCCGCGCCGCCGGCGGCGCCTCACCGAGGGGCCCCTTCGGCAGGAGCACCTCCGTCAGGCGGAGCTCGGCGAGGAGCGTCCCCCCGGCCCGAAGCTCGATGCGGAAGCGCGGAAAGCGAGGGGCCTCCCCGTCGGGGTCGTCGAAGCCCTCGAGGCGCGCCTCGGCGACGACCTCCCCGGTCGTCGGGAGCGGCGCATGCACGAGGAGGTCGAGGCGCCGCGGGTAGCCGACCACGCCGGCGGCGATGCGCGGGCTCCAGGCCTCGAGGCCGTCGTGGGGAATGGCGTGCGTCGCGGCGTCGAGGAGGCCGGGATGCACGGCGCCCGTCGGTACGGAGCCCGCGCCCGCGTCGAGCACGAGGCGCGCGCCCGTCGCGCCCGTCGCGCCGGTCGTGAGCCGGCGGCCGTAGTGGAACGCCGGTCCGTGAAAGAGGCGATCGTCCGCGTAGAGCGGCGCGGGGTCCTCCGCGACGAGCGGCGGGAGCGCCGAGAAGGGCGCCGGCGCCACGAGGCGCGCCGAGGCCACGGGCTCGAAGCGCGAGAGCGCCGCCCGGGCCGCGTCCCGCCAGACGAGGAGCCGCGCCTCGTCGCCTTCGACCTCGACGCGGAGGCGCACGGGACCGTCGACGACGACCCAGCGCTGCACCTCGAGGCCGCTCAGCGCCAGACCCGGCCGCCCGGCCTCCCGCGCCGCCTGCAGCAGGAGGTCCGCGATGCTCATCAGCGGGAGCGCGGGCCGCGTGTAGGTCGGTCGGTGGTCGCCGATCCACGGCGCCGTGGCCGGATCGAGGACGTGCTCGCGCACGAAGACGTCGGCGTCGGCCCCGGTCGCGACCGGGGCGTCAGGCGCTTT
>JBCDGX010000546.1:0-4582 GCA_038750805.1 Myxococcota bacterium | reverse complement strand
CTCTCCTGCCGGGCGGCGCCTAATCGGCGGGCTCGCCGTCGGTGGCGGCGAGGACGCCGTAGAGCTCCGGGCGGCGGTCGCGGAAGAAGCCCCAGCCGGCGCGCTCGCGGACCAGCGCGTCGCGGTCGAAGGACGCGAGGGCGACGCCTTCCTCCGCGCGGTCGAGCTCGGCGACCTTCGCGCCCCGGCCGTCGCAGATGAAGGACGAGCCGTAGAAGGTGATGGCCTCCTCGACGCCCACGCGGTTGGCCGCGGCCACGGGCATGGCGTTGGCGACGGCGTGCCCCGCCATCACCCGCTGCCAGGGGTCCCGGGTGTCGTTCTCGGGCTCCGCGGGCTCGCTCCCGATGGCCGTCGGGTAGAGAAGGATCTCCGCGCCGAGGAGCGCCATCGCCCGCGCGGCCTCCGGGAACCACTGGTCCCAGCAGAGGCCCACGCCGATGCGCCCGACCCGCGTGTCGAAGCATCGGAAGCCGCCGCCACCCGGACGGAAATAGAACTTCTCCTCGTAGCCCGGCCCGTCGGGGATGTGGCTCTTCCGGTAGCGCCCGAGGGAGCGCCCGTCCGCGTCGAGCACGACGACACTGTTGAAGTAGCTCTGCCCCGCTCGCTCGAAGAAGGACACGGGCAGCACGACGCCCAGCTCCCGCGCGAGCTCCGAGAAGCGCGCCAGCGTCGGGTGCCCCTCGACGGGGTGCGCCAGCGCGAACGCCTCCTCGCGTTCGTGCTGCGGGAAATAGGGCCCTTCGAAGAGCTCGGGCGGAAGCACGAGCCCCGCGCCGTCCGCCGCGGCGCGCCGCACGAGGCCCTCGACCCGGTCGACATTGGCGTCGCGCCCGTCGCCGAGCGCGCACTGGATCACGGCGACGCGAAGCTCGTTCGAGGCGCTCAAGGGGTCGTTCTCCTGCGGGCGAAGGCGGGGATCTCGTGGGTGACGCAATGCAGGGCGCCGCCCCCCTGGAGGATGGCCCGCGCCGCGACGCTGCGAACCCGCCGCTCCGGAAAGAGAGCCTCGAGCGCTTCCCGGGCGGGCTCGTCGGCCGCGACCCCGTAGCTCGGCACGAGCACCTGATCCTCGGCCAGGTAGTAGTTCACGTAGCTCGCCGGAAGGAGCGCGCCCTCGGCGTCGAGGACCGGGCCTGGGCCCGGGATGCGATGGACGCGGAGGCGCCGCCCCCGGGCGTCGCTCGCCCCCTCGAGCTGCTCGGCCAGACCCGCGAGCATCTCGGCGTTCGGGTCGCCCGCCTCCGGCGCCATGACCACCACCTCCCCGGGGCGCACGAAGCGCGCGAGCGTGTCGACGTGGCCGTCCGTGTGGTCGTTGCGAAGCGTGCCCTCGAGCCAGATGAAGGCATCGACGCCGAGGAGCTCGCGTAGCTCACTCTCGATCTCCCGGGCCTCGGGGTTGGCGCGCGGTGAGTCGACCCAGCTATCACGGGTGAGCAGGAGCGTGCCCTCCCCGTCGAGCTCGAGGCCGCCGCCCTCGCCCACCAGCGTCGAGCGCCGGACCGGGACGCCGAGCGTGCCGGCGAGCCAGGGCGCGAGCTCGTCGTCGCCCGCCATCAGGTAGCGCCCGCCCCAGCCGTCGAAGCGAAAGCAGACGGCGACCGGACGCTCGCCCTCGCGGCCGAGGAGCGGCGCGGTGTCGCGGGTCCAGGCGTCGCCGTAGAACGCCGGCGTCGCGTTCACGCCCGGCGGGAGCTCCGGGACCGACGTGCCCGGCGGCACGAGCAAGGTGACCGGCTCGGTCTCGGCGATGGCCGCCGCGAGCGCGAGGGTCTCCTGCTGCGCGGCCGCGAGGTCCGGCCACTCCTCGGCGAGATGCGGGAGCGCCATCCAGCACCCGGCGTGAGGTCCATGCTCGGCGGGAACGACCACGCGGCCCATGGGCGCTTCCTTGGTCACGCCACGTGGCCCTGTCGAGCGGATCGTGTCGCTCCCGCCGCAGGCCCGCCTCCCACAGAAGACGCCCCGCCGCGCACCCGCCCCGAAATCACGGCTGATCTCGCCCGGGCCTGCGCTTGCAGAACGAAGCGCTCGTGCCTCTCCACGCTCGCCCTCGACGACCCCGGACCTTCCGCCGTGCCGACCCTCACGCCGAGTGCCCGTCGTGCCGCGCACCCACGTTGATCTCGCTGGCTTTTTCGCTGCGGGCGCTCGCGCACGAAAAGCGCTCCGAGCGACGCCCCGAGGAGGTTCCTCGGGGCTTCTTTCAACGCTTTTCCCCCAGCACCGAGCCGGGAGCCCGACAGGCGTTCGCGGGCCTCGAACGCCGGTCATCGGAACCGGCTGAAAGGTCGGTGGCGACGGCCTTTGGGGCCCACTCGACGATCTGTGTCGGATCTTGGCAGAACCGTGCACTCACGTTGAATTCCCACCGGTTTTCCACAGCGAAACGAACCACGAACGATGCACCTCGTGTCGCCCTTGCGCTCGGACTCCTGATCTCCCTCCTCGGCGCAACCCCCGCGGGAGCCCAGGAGAGGCGACGCCCGCCCGTCGAACGCACGGACCTCTGGACGCGCCTCGAGCCCGGCGTCCGCTATCTCCGCCGGACCACCACGGCCCCGGTGGTCCTTCACGTGCTCGAGGTGGACCTCCGCACCGAAGGCCTCGAGGTCGACGCCACGGCTCATGAACAGCGCTGGTCGAGCGTCCGCGAGCTCGCGCGCGCGGCTGGGCAGACCTACGCGATCAACGGGGGCTTCTGGGAGTCCATGGCGCAGCCTGGCGGCCTCCAGGTCGGGGGCGGTGAAGCCTGGCCGAACGCGCTCGACGATGAGCGCTACGGACTCCTCGGCATCCGGCGACGCCGCGGGGAGCTTCGGGCCTTCGTGGAGGCGCCCGAGGTCGTGCGGGCCGACGCCGACGGGCTCGACGCCGCCGTGAGCGGACGGCCGCTGCTCGTCCGGGACGGGGAGGTCGCGACCGCCGCCATCGACGCGACCGAATCCGCCAATCGCCTTCAGCCGCGAACGGCCGCCGGCGTGAGCCGCAGCGGGAGGCGCCTCTGGCTCGCCGTCACCGACGGCCGCCAGCCCCATAGCCGTGGCATCACCCTCTACGAGCTGGCGCGAACGCTCCGGGAGCTCGGCGCCGACGACGCCATCAACCTGGACGGCGGCGGGTCCTCCACGCTCTTCATCGACCGCCTCGGGGGCGTGGTGAACGCGCCGAGCGGAAGCCGCTGGGAGCACGCGCTCGGGCTCGGGCCGGAGCGGCTGCAGGGCGAGGTCGTCCGCCGCGAGCGCGGGCCCCGGGGCGCGCGCGTCTATGTCCGCGGCGTGGAGCGTGAGGTCATGAACCACCTCGGCATCCGGACCCCCAGCGGCGCGGGTCTGCCGCCTCCGGTGCTGCCCCCGCTCGCCGTCGCCGCGCCGAACGCCGAGCCCGTCCCGACGGTGGTGCTTCCGCCACGCCCTCCCCGGCTCCGGACGGGGCGCCTCGCGGAGCAGCTCCTCCTGGCGACGCCCATCTTCGGAGCCCTCGTGAGCATCGTCGCGCTGCTCCGCCGCCGTCGGCGTCGCAAGAGTGCAAAGGCGGTTTTCGTCCATGAAGGACCGCCCGATCCGTCGTCCCGAAAAACGACGTGATTACGTCGGATATCAGTTGGCACCGAGCTTGCTGTAGGGCGGGCGAGCAGCGGGCAACCATCCCCCCCTCCCGCTCGCTGCTTCCGGTGGCCGCGTCGTACCCCCCACGACGCGGCCGCATTTATTCCGTCTCCCCGACGTCGCGGTCGAACATCCTTTCGCGGACGGTGTCTGCGCGGTATGGCCGCGGGAGACGCCACGCTCGAGCTGGAGACCCGGGCGGCGCGTGCAAGCTTCCCCGTTCCCATGGCCGAGCTCGACGAGAAGGCGCTCGTCGCCCGCCTCAAGCGCCGCGACGAAGCGGCCTTCAACGAGCTGGTCCGCCTCTACCAGGGACGCGTCTATCACCTGGTGTTCCGCCTCGTGGGCAACGCCGCCGAGGCCGAAGATCTCAGCCAGGAGATCTTCGTCACCGTCTTCAAGCGCATCGACGGCTTCCGCGGCGACTCGAAGCTGAGCACCTGGCTCTACCGGGTGGCCACGAACCACGCGAAGAACCGGCTGAAGTACCTGGGCCGCCGCGGCGCCGGGAAGAAGAAGGAGCTCGACGAGCTCGCGGACGCGAACGCCCTCGAGTCGGCGACCATGGCGACCTCGGCGCGCATCGCCCGCCCCGACGAGCTCGCCGAGGGCCGGAAGCTCGAGGACTTCGTGCGCCAGGCGCTGGCGGCGCTCCCGGAGGAGCAGCGTCAGCTCGTCGTGCTCCGGGACCTCGAGAACCTCACCTACGAGGAGATCCAGTCGATCACGGGCCTTCCGGCCGGCACCGTGAAGAGCCGGCTCCACCGCGCGCGCCTCGCCATGGCCACGCACGTACGTCAGCTTCAGAAGGGAACGCTGGCATGAGGGACGAGTCGGCATGAGCGAATCCACCCCGCTCGACGCGGAGGCCGCGCGCGATCTCTTCAGCGAGGCCGTCGTGGGCGCCCGCGACGAGGCCGCGGGGGGGCGCGGCGACGCCGCGCGCGCCGCCGCCGCCCAGCGCCGGG
>JBCDGX010000545.1:0-4585 GCA_038750805.1 Myxococcota bacterium | reverse complement strand
TGCCCGACGCGGTCAACGGCCGGACGGTCTGCGGGATGTGCATGAGCGAGCCCGGCGCCGGCACCGACGTGCTCGGCCTCCGGACGACGGCCCGCCGCGACGGTGAGAGCTACGTGCTGAACGGCGCGAAGATGTGGATCACCAACGGCGCCATCTCGAAGACCGAGCTCGGCGACGCCTTCCTCGTCTACGCGCGCATGGAGGGCGCCGGCCGCTCCGAGCTCACGATGTTCATCGTCGAGAAGGGCATGCCCGGCTTCAGCCTGGGTCAGAAGATCGAGGACAAGCTCGGCATGCGCGCCTCGACGACGGCCGAGCTCGTCTTCGAGAACTGCGTGGTCCCGGCCTACAGCCGCGTCGGCGAGGAGAACACCGCCATGCTCTGCATGATGCGGAACCTCGAGATCGAGCGCGTCGGCCTCGCGGCCATGAGCGTCGGCATCGCCCGGCGCTCGGTCGAGATCATGAACGGCTACGCCCGGGACCGGACCAGCTTCGGCGAGCCCCTGAACCGCTTCGGGCAGATCCAGCGGCACATCGCCGAGGGCTACGCGGAGTACATGGCGGGCCGCGCCTACACCTACGCCGTCGCGGGCGCCATCGGCTTGGGCGAGTCCGGCAACCGCCTCGACACGGACGGCGTGAAGCTCTTCTGCTCGACCATGGGCAAGAACGTCGCCGACCGCGCCATCCAGGTGCTCGGCGGCTACGGCTACGTCGGAGAGTACACCGTCGAGCGCCTCTGGCGCGACGCGAAGCTCCTCGAGATCGGCGGGGGCACGCTCGAGGCGCACCAGAAGAACATGACCCGCGACCTCAGCCGCCGGGACAAGCTCCTCTGAGGCCCGGGCGCGCGGCAGGGGGCGCTCCGTGAAGCGCCTCATGAAGATCCTCCACGAGCTCGGCAGCTACGGGCTCGTGGGCGCGTTCCTCGTGCAGCTGTTGCTGGTGCAGCGCGGCGGCGGCGCGATGGAGGACGCGATCGTGAGCGAGGTGGCGAAGTGGATCGCCTTCCCCTCGCTCCTGCTCGTCGTGATCAGCGGGCTCGGGGCGATGATCGTGCGGCCGACCTTCTGGACGAAGGGGTGGGTCTGGCTGAAGGTCCTGCTCACGGCGCCGACCCTCTACGTGGTCGTGGCGACGCACCCGGCCTTCGCGAGCCTCGAGACCGCCAAGATGGGGCCGCCGCTCGTGCTCGTGCTCGTGGCCTCCATCGTCATCACGTTCCTCTCGGTGTGGCGGCCGCGGGGGCTCCTCGGGCTGCGCTGAGGGGCGCCGGGCCCGTCGCGCCTCAAGCGTAACGTTCCATCCGCATCACTTTCGTGGGCCGCGTCCGTACGTCCGGCGTGGTGACCTTGCGCGAGGAGAAGTACGAGGACGAGGCGGGGAACACCCTCGTCGCCCGGGAGCGTGCGCCCGGCGTGCTGCATTTCGTCGCGACCGGGAAGCTCACCACGCCCATGGCCGAGCGCATCGCCGCCTTCAGCGACGCGCGGACGACGCCGGGGCTCGCGTCCTTTCACGACTGGTGGCGCATCGGGGCCTACGACAGCAAGGCGCGCTACCTGCTCACGCGCTGGGCCGTGGAGAACCTCGCGGACCTCCAGGCGGCCCACATCCTCACGCGCTCCCGGCTCGTGAAGATGGGCGTGAGCGTGGCAAACATCTCCGTCGGCGGCATCGGCCGGCTGCACGAAGGCTCCGAGAGCTTCGAGCAGGCCCTGCACGCGGCGATGAGCGCCTCCCGCCGCGGGCGCCTCGAACGCCTCTCCGGATAGCAGGCCCTCAGGCGCCGCGAAGCGCCGCGAGGGTCCGCTCGGCCGTCGCGTCCCAGGTGAAGGTCGCGTTCACGTGCGCCCGCGTGCGCTCGCGCGCCGCCGCCAGCGCGTCCGGGTCGGCCATGAGCCCGCGGATGCGTGTGGCGAAGGCTTCGGCGTCGCCGGTCGGCGCGAACCAGCCGTTCACGCCCTCGGTGATGACGTCGCGGATGCCCTCGAGGTCCGCCGCGACCGTGGGCAGCCCGGTGACGCCGGCCTCGAGCATCACGATGCCGAAGCCCTCCATGTCCCCGGGCACGACCACGTTCGGCATCAGGAAGAGCGCGCCGCGGCGGTAGAGCGCGAGGAGGCTCGGCTCGTCGATCTTCCCGAGGCAGCGCACGCGCGCCTCGAGCCCCGCCCGGGCGATGGCCGCCTCGATGGCGCCCCGCTCGGGCCCGTCGCCGGCCAGCCAGAAGACGGCCCGCTCCGGGAGCCGGGGCATCACGTGCTCGACGAACCAGGCGAAGCCCTTGCGCTTCACCTGCCGGCCCACGGTGACGAGCAGGAAGGCGTCGTCCGCGAGCGGCGGCGCGCCGTTGATGACGCCGTCCGTGGGTCCGGCGAAGCGATCGACGTCCACGGCGTTCGGCACGACGATCACGCGCTCGGGCGGGGCGCCGCGCTCGATGAGCTGCTGCCGCGTCGCCCGGCTCACGGGCAGGAAGACGTCGAGGCTACGGCAGAGCCGGCCGATGGCCGCCTGGTAGGCCGGGTTCGTCTCCGTGACGTCGAGGCCGTGCGCGATGGCGCCGACGCGCAGGCCCTGGCGCTGGAGCGCCGGCCCGGCGAAGAGCGCCGGGAGCGCGGTGGTCATGCTCGTGAAAAGCACGGTATCCGCGCGATGGCGTCGCGCCTCGAGGAGCAGCCGGGGCACCAGCCCGACGAGGAAGGGCACGGCCTTCTTGTGTACGTCCTTCCAGCTCGAGCGGAGCGCCAGGGTGCGGAGGGCGACGTCGTCCCGGGTCGAGAGGGCGTCGTGGAGCTCCGTCGCCACGCGCTGCATGCCGCCGACGTTGTCGAGGGGCGCACCGAGCGGGGGGAAGGAGTGGCTCACGAAGAGGAGGCGCATCGCGCGGGCGTCATGGGCCGTGGGCGCGGCGCGCGCCAGGCCCGGGGGGTCGCGCGCCACGACGCGAGCCGCCCCGAGCGGGGTCGCGGCGAGTCTCCCAGCTCACCGCGACCCCACCCGGGGCGTCCGCGCCTTCCCTCCGTGCGAGCTCTCAGCGAGCGGCGTACGCCGGCGCCGAGGTGTTCACTGCGAGCCGGGCCGCGAGCGGCTCGTCCATCGAGCGCCACACGTAGGGCGCCGACTGGGTGCTCTCGAGGAGCTCGGCCCGGGCCGTCGGGCAGGCCTCGAGGCAGCTGCCGAAGGTCTGCGCACCGAGCGTGATCTGCTGGGTATGGACGACCACGAAGAGGACCTCGCCCTGCTCGAGCGTCATCGCGTTCGGGAGCGCGAGGCGGACCATGCCGTCGGCGTCGGCCACAACCGTCATCTCCGTGCCGCCGTCGGCGGGCGTGCTGGACGGGAACGCCTCCCGGGCCTTCCAGACGCGGACGTGGAAGGGCGCGCTCGGGTCGCAATCGAAGCTCGCCGTCGAGCCGGCGCCGGCCGCCGCGAAGGTGACCTGGTCGATGGCGGCCGGGTAGACGTCCGGGCGGATCGTCGAGACGAAGCTCGCCCCCTCGGCGGCCGTCAGCACGGCCTCGGCGCCCTCGCAGACGGGCATGGCGCGGTCGGCGCTCTGGCCGCTGCGGGCGCTCGGGGTGGACCCGGCGACGTGGGGCTCCGCGAAGCTGCGCTGCGCAACGCCGAAGCCGAGGGAGAGGAGAGCCGCGAGAATCATCGTCGTCTTGGTCATGTCCGAGACCCATTGCAGGCGGGATGCCAACCCGATCCGGGGCCTCGCGGGCCGTTTCGGCCGCGGCCGGGGCATTTGTCGAATGATTTCGGCCGGTCCCCGAGAACCCCGGCGCGCGTCGGGCTCGGCGCCGGTGACGGCCTCGAGGGCCTTCGTGACGGCGTCCGAACGGTGTGACGGTCCCCTGTGTCGGCTTTCGCCGGCGGTGTGTCGCCGTCACGGCGAGTGACACGTCCGGTGACGCCCGACCCGTGTCGGCGCGTCCGGCGGCTCAGCCGAGGGCGCGGCGGGCGCGCTCCCTGACCTCGCCCACGGTCCCGTGGCCGTCGACGGTGAGCACGTCGGGTTCGTCCGGGCCCGGTGGGGCGAGCGTGTCGAGCTGGCTCGGGAGCAGCTCGATGCCGGCGAAGTGCCCGTCGCGGGCGCGGAGGCGCGCGGCGAGCACCTCCTCCGGCGTCTCCAGGTAGACGAAGCGCACGTCGCCGACGCGGAGCGCGTCGCGATGGGCGCGCCCGAGGGCCGAGCAGGCGAGCACGAGCCCTTCGGACCCGCGCAGCAGCTCGGCCAGCGTGGCGAGCCAGGGCGCCCGGTCGTCCTCCCCGAGGGGCTCACCCCGACCCATCTTCGCCACGCTCTCGGGCGCGTGGTGTGCGTCGGCGTCCTCGAAGGGGAGCCCGAGCCGTTCCGCCAGCGCCTGCCCGACCACGGTCTTCCCGCTCGCCGAGGGCCCCATCACGACGATCCGCTTCGTCTCCACGCCCCGACCATACGTCGTGACACCGCGGGTTGGGGCGCCCGCGGTTCCGTGTCGCCGGATCGACGAGGTCGAGGCGCCAAGGAAAGCCGGTGTCGCCCTCGAACAACACCGCGGGTTGGGGCGCCCGCGGCTCCGTGTCGCCGGAT
>JBCDGX010000544.1:0-4596 GCA_038750805.1 Myxococcota bacterium | reverse complement strand
GCGCTTCGGCTGCCCGACCCTGGACGCGAGCTGCGCGTCGACGCTCGTCGCGACGCTGGGCGAGCGGGCCTTCCGGCGCCCCCTCGAGGCGGCGGCGCAGGCGCGCTACGAGGCCTTTCTCGAGGCTTCGGCGATCGTCGAAGGGTCCTTCGCCCAGGGGGCCGCCCAGCTCGTCGCGGCGATGCTCCAGTCGCCGCGCTTCCTCCACCGCATCGAGGCCTCGCAGACGCCCGACGGGAGCGGCGACGTCCCCCTCGACGGCTGGGAGGTCGCGAGCCGGCTCTCCTACCTGCTCTGGAACTCCATGCCCGACGACGCGCTCTTCGAGGCCGCACGCACGGGCGCGCTCGGCACCGCGGCGGAGGTCGAGGCCCAGGTGGACCGCATGCTCGCGGCGCCGGCGGCCGGCGATGTGCTCCTCGACTTTCACGCGCAATGGCTCGACACCGACGCCTGGGGGGAGCTCGTGCGCGCCGAGCCGCTCCCCGATGGCCTCGAGGCATCGCTCCGCGAGCAGAACCGTCGCTTCATCGCGGCGGAGACCCTGGGTGGCGGCGGCCTCCGCGAGCTCCTGACGAGCTCCCAGACCTACGTGGACGCGAACCTCGCGGCGCACTACGACGAGGGCCTCGAGGCGCCCGAGCTGGGCTTCGCGGCGGTGGCGCTCGACCCGACGCGCTACGCGGGCTTCCTGACGCAGCCGGGGTTCCTCGCGCATTTCTCGGACTTCGCGGAGCCCTCCTCGATCCGCCGGGGCGTCTTCGTCCACCGACGCGTGCTGTGTACGGAGCTCGACGTGCCGCCGGGCGACGCGGACCTCGAGGTCCCGCCGGCGACCGAGGCGAGGGTCACCAATCGCGAGCGCGTCGAGGCGCACACGGCCGCCGAGGGCTGCCAGCGCTGCCACGCGCAGATCAACCCGGCGGGCTTCGCCTTCGAGAACTTCGACGCCGTGGGTCGCTGGCGCGACGAGGACAACGGTTCGCCCGTGGACGCCACCGCCAGCGTTCCCTTCCGCGGCGCCGAGGACCTCGAGGCGGACGGTCCCGTCGCCATGGCCCACGCGCTCGCCGAGCGCCCGGAGGCCCACCGCTGCTACGCGACCTGGTGGTTCCGCTACGCGAACGGCCGCGACGCGAGCCGGGACGAGGCCTGCCTCGTCGACGCGCTCGGGGAGGCGAGCCGGCGGGAGGGTGTGGGCGCCCTCGGGCTCCTCGAGCGCCTGGCCAAGAGCCGCGCGCTTCGTTACCGCGCGGGGGAGGAGACGCCATGAGGCGCACGCGCTTCTCGCGACGACGCTTCCTGATGAGCGCCGGCGGCGCCGCGCTCGGCGTCCCCCTGCTCGATGTGCTCAAGCCGCGCGGTGCGGGCCTCGGCCGGGCCCAGGCCACCACACCGGACCGGCGGCTCATCGTCTTCTTCACCTGCAACGGGTACGACAAGTCCCGGTTCCACCCGCTCGGGAACTGGAACACGCCGCTCAACGCGGAGCGCCTGCCCGAGGGCCAGGCGCTCTCGGCAGTGCGCGACTACGCCGACCGCATGCTCGTCCTCCGCGGCGTCCACACCGTCCCGCGCGGCTACTACGACGACCCGGCCCCGGGCTGCGAGCACGACAAGGGCATGGGCTCGAAGCTCACGGCCCAGCCCCTCGACCCCGACACGTATTTTCCGATGGGGGAGAGCGTGGACCAGCTCATCGCGCGCCGGATCAACCCGGGTGGACGCGCGCCGCTCACGCTCATGGTCGGCCCCTACGACGAGCGCGTGAACGGGATGATCTCCTCGCGCGGCCCCAACGCGCCGGTGTTCGGCGAGAACAACCCCTGGACCGCCTACCAGCGCATCACCGGGCTCGTCGGAGACGAAGGGGGCATGGACCGCGTGCTCCGGCGGCGCGAGAGCGTCCTCGACGTGGTCGGCGACGACCTCGAGGAGCTCCGCGCCCTGCCCATGAGCGCCCGGGACCGCATGAAGCTCGAGACCCACGTCGAGTCGGTGCGGCAGCTCGAGCTCGACCTCGTGGCGACGGGGCTCTGCGGCGACCGCTCGCTCCAGGCGGAGCTCGAGCTCATCGACCCGGCGAACGTCGTGAGCGAGGCCTACTTCAAGCAGATGGGCCGGCTACAGACCGAGGTGCTCGCGCTCGCCATGCGCTGCGGGGGCCAGCGCGTGGCCACGCTGCAGTGGGGGAGCGGTGCCCGGGGTCCCATCTTCCGCTGGGACGGGATGGAGCACGAGTACAACCACCACAAGATCAGCCACGGGAACACCCGCGACGACGACTCGGGCGCGCCGCTCCTCGGCGCCCTCGACATGATGCACCAGATCGACAGCTGGTACGCGCAGCGCTTCGCGGACCTGCTGGACGTGCTCGACGACGCGGACGAGGGCGAGCACGGCAGCGTGCTCGACCAGAGCGCCGTGCTCTGGATCAACGAGCTCTCCGATGGGGCCGTGCACGACTACAAGGACCTCCCCGTGGTCCTCGCGGGCTCCGCGGGCGGCCGCCTCACGACCGGGCGCTACCTGAAGATGACGCGCCTCGAGGACGTGAAGTCCGCCGACGACTCGGGCGGCTGCAACAAGCTCCTGAACACGCTGATCAACGTGATGACGATGAGCGGCCCCGGCGACGCCCGCACCACGGACTTCGGCTGGGAGGGCGCGCCCCCGGGCGAGTTCCGCGAGCTCGAGAGCGACTGGACCTAGCCGCGCGCCAAGCTGGCTCGCCGTGACGCGCCGTTCACGCCTCGCGCCCCGCGAACCGCCGGGGAGCGCGTTCGTGGCGCCCGCGGAACGCGCCTTGCTCGCGCGGCCCGCATGGACGGATTGGAGAGGACCTCCCGTGGGCCGGGCGCCTGCATCACCTTCATCGCGCTCGGCCTCGCCGCCTGCGGGAGCCCCTCGGCGGAGACCGACGCGGGCCCGGACGACGCGGGCGCGGCCATGGACGAGGGCGTCGACGCGGGCGTCGACCAGGGGCCCGACGATCTGGGCGTCGACGGCGGGCGCGGACCGGCCTGGGAAGGGCCCCGGCTCTCCGGGCAGTTCCTGCTCGGACCGGACGATTACGACGCGCACGTCGCGAAGACCGGCGCCGGGACCGCCGTCGTGCACTTCTTCCCCGAGTGGCTCTATGCGGTGGGGGTGGGGGCGGCGACGCTCGACCCGACGACGCGCGTGGAGCCGAGGCCCCTCGTGGAGGGCGAGCTCGCCTTCCTCGACTTCGCGTTCCGGCCGGGGACGACGGTCGCGATCAGCTGGGCCATGCCCCTGGCGGTGTTCGACGTACCGGCGGCGGCCTGGCCGAACGTTCCGACGGTTCGCGATCTCCTGAGCGGTCGCTACGACGACTACGTGCGGACCTTCGCGCGGGAGATCGGTCGCCTCGAAAGCGACGTGATGCTCACCATGTTCGGCGAGTTCGACAACAACGCCTTCTACGCCTACGGGCCCGAGGGCCTGCACGCGCCGGCGCCCGATCCGGACGTCCCGGCGGAGCTCCAGGTGCCCGTGGCCGAGGACCTCCGGGGCCACTACGGCGACCCGACCGTGCCCGATGGCCCCGAGCGCGTTCGCGACGCTTTCATCCGCGTCATCGGTCTCTTCCGCGAGGAGGGCGTCACCGACGTGCGCTGGTTCATGTACGGCTCGAGCGGCTTCCTCGGCACGACCGACGAGGATCGGGACGAAGAGCTCACGCCGGTGCTCGAGGAGCTGAACCAGGTGGCCTTCTTCTACCCGGGCGACGAGTACATCGACTTCGTCGGCAAGAGCCTCCACCACGACGGCCTCGCGTCGCTCAGGGCCCGCTTCGAGGGGGCCTACGCCGCCTGGGGCGCGGTGACGGGCCGGCCCTTCTTCTCGCCCGAGTTCAGCATCAACGAGGGCGTCGGCGTGGCGAGCCGCGCGGCGCTGATCGCGGAGGAGTTCGGGACCTACTTCCCGTCCTTCCCGCGCTTCGCGGGCTTCGCCATGGTCGACCAGGACCCGGTCACCGGGGACGACACCTTCGGGCTCGTGACCCTCGGCGGCGAGGAGGGCGAGTTCCCGGACGAGGTGGCGGCCTGGCGGGAGCACGTCGTCGACGCCGAGGGCTGGGCGGTCGTTCGCTAGGAGCGATGCGCCGAGGTGTCGCCACCCCGATCGCTCATCGGATCCGCCAGCGGCGCACGACGCCGATGCGGCCGACGGTCACCCGCGAGCCCTGGAGCTCGAAGGGCAGCGTGCGCGTCTCGCCAAGGGCCTCGACGCGTACGGTGCCCCGGATAGGCTCCGTGCTCGCGGGGTCCACGCGGCTCACCTCGAGCACATAGCTCCCGACGCCCGCGCGGGTGAGGCCGAGGCGCTCGTGCCCGCTCGTGGCGGCGTCGTCGCCGACGACGTTGGTCCGCCCCCCCATCCAGCTGAGGCGCGTGCCTTGGGGGGTGACGAGCGTGAGGTCCACGTCCCCGCCGCTCCAGCGGCCCTCCACGATGAGGTCCCCACGCACACGCTCGCCGGGGTCGGGAGCATCGGCCGCGCGCGAAAGCCGGATCCGGGACGACGCGGGCGCGGCGTCGAGGAGCGCCTGGCGGAGCTCCGGCTGCGCCG
>JBCDGX010000543.1:0-4610 GCA_038750805.1 Myxococcota bacterium | reverse complement strand
TGGCGCGCGCCCTCGCGCCTGTCGCCCCGCGGCATGCTGGTCGAAGAGCTGGCCTCCGAGGAAGAGGCTCAGGGGTGGGCGGCCATGGAGCGCACGATGCGCTCGAGGATGGCGTCAACCATCGGGCCGTAGTCGCTCTGGCAGGTGGATTGCACCGTGGTGTACGCCCCCGCAGCGGCGAGGCCCTCGGCGGTCTGCACGAGGCGCCGCGGCGGGAACGCGAGGCCCGTGCCCGGCACGTTGCAGCTGGTCTCGAGGCGGTTTGGATTGTCCTCGTCGACCCGCTGGATCATGTCGGGGTCGCTCAGGATGCGGGCGAAGTCGGGCTCCTCTCCGAAGGGGGTGCCGAGGCGAACGGGAACCCCGACGAGGGCCCCAAAGACCAGCCGGCGCGGGTCGCGGCCGGCGGCGAGCCCCTCGACGTAGCGGGAGACCGGGTGGACGGCTTCGGGGTGGTTGAAGCAGCGGAGAATGAGGGAGCCGGTGAATCTCGTGCTCGTCGGGTCGAGGAGCTCGGGATCGAGAATCGAGCAGTCGTCCTCGTCGGTGAGCACCACGATGGCCAGGGTCGCACCCGGTCGGATGAAGCCGGCGTTGACGTCCCCGTTCCCGCGCGTGCCCTCCTGGAAGCGCAGCGGGGATTCGGGCGGCGTGATGGCCTTCAGCGCCGCGTCGAGGGGCTGCTCGAAGCCGCAGCCATGGGTTCCCACTTCCGCCACGCAGGCGACGTCGTTCCCCAGGGCCTCGGCCTGCTCCAGTTGGTTCGGAACCAACGCGTCGTACACCTGAAAGCGGGGGTTCTCCGGCTCGCAGCGGCGGGCCATCGAGGCGACATTGCCCCGGGTCTGGAGGATCCCGTCGTCGCCGAAGGACGAGTTCCGGCACGTCGGTACGAGGGCGCCACCTGCACCCATGTCCATGGTTACCACCCCGATGTGCAGGCGCTGCACGCGGGGGAACGTGAAGACTTCGGCATCCGTCACGCGATCCCGCCTCACGCCCTCGGCCAGCGCGAGCACCAAAGCCGGAATCTCCTCAACGACGCGGAACTGCTCTCCGCTTATCGCGCCCGAGTTGTCGATCACGAAGAGCAGGTCGAGGTCGCCCGTGGCCGGCAGGTCGAAGACCCCGGCGTCGACGGTCGTGGCGTCCGCCGCGGCGTCTCGGTCGCCCGTCGCGGCGCCGCTGGTGCAGGCCAGAAGGAGCGTTGGAAGGAGCAGGCGTCGCATGGGGTTCGGTGGCGCCGAGGTCGTGGCGGTGCCGAGGCGCGCCATCGGCCGCCCCTAGACTGCCACGTCCAGGTCCGGATGGCGCGCGCGTTCGCGCCTGTCACCCTGCGGCATGCGCGAACTGGTCGAAGAGCTGGCCTCCGAGGCCTGCGCGGGCCGAGCACCCGGGACGGCGGGAGGGCGTCGGGCGCGGGCGCTCGTCGTCGACGCGCTTCGTGACGCCGGGCTCGACCCGGACGAGCAGCCCATCCCGAAGATCGGCGGCGCCAACGTGCTCGCGACCTTGCCGGGGCGCGACGTCGACCGGTGGATCCTCGTCGCCGCGCACTACGATCACCTCGGGCAGGAGCCCGACGGGACCATCTACGCGGGCGCGGACGACAACGCGGCGGCGGTCTCGGTGCTCGTCGAGACGGCCCGGCGGCTGACGGCGACGCGGCCGGACGGGCGCGGCGTGATCTTCGCGAGCTTCGACGCCGAGGAGCCGCCCCATTTCCTCAGCCCGCAGATGGGCAGCGAGTTCTGGCTCCGCCACCCGACGGTGGATCCCGACGCCATCGACCTGGCGATCGTGATGGACCTGGTCGGCCACGACCTCGGCGGCGAGCGCCTGCCCACCGAGGTCCGCAAGAGCCTCCTCTGTCTCGGCGCGGAGCGGAGCGAGGGCACGGCGGAGAGCCTCGCCGAGCTCGCGCCCGAGCCGGGGCTCCACGTCCGCCCCATGGACGCGGAGATCGTCCCGCCGCTCTCCGACCATCACGGCTTCTGGAAGCGGGAGCGGCCCTTCCTCTTCCTCACGGGCGGGCGGAGCGCCCGCTACCACACGGCGGCCGACGTCGCCGAGCACGTCCCCAGCGACCGCCTCGAGGCCACGGCGTCCTGGCTCGAGCGCGTCGTGCGCACCCAATGCGCGCGCGACGAGGCCCCCTTCGCCTTCCGCCGGGGCCGCCACGACGTGAGCACCCTCGACACCCTCGCGGACGTGCTCGAGGCCCTCGCCCCGCTCAGCGACGACGCGGCCATGGGCCTCGCGCTCACGAGGCAGCTCCGCGGCCGCGTCGACCGCAGCGGCCGCCTCGGCGATCGCGCCTACGGGGAGCTCAAGCAGCTCGTCGAGATGGTCGAGACCGGCCTCGAAGGCTGAGCCGTTCAGACCACCGGGAGGTCGCCGGGGAGGAAGACCTCGCCCTGCAGCCATGTCGCCCAAGAAGCCGGTGGCGGCGGCTGCGAGGCGACGTAGGCCTTCAGCGTCGGTCGGTCGTCGAAGGCCATGAAGAGCCACATCTGGAACGCGTCCGCGTAGCCCATGTCGAGCTCCATGCTCCCGCGTACGCTCTCGACGGGAAGGCCCAGCGTCCAGGGCGCCGGTGGCTGCCCCGCCGCGAGCGCCACGGCGAGGGACTCGAGCCCCCGTTCCGCGTCGAAGGTCGGTGCGCGCTCGCGACGCGCTACGGCGAGGAACGTCGCCCACGCGGCTTTCTCGGCGAGCGCCTCGTCCATGGGGAGTGGACCCTGTTCCCGGTTGCGCCGGGTCCAGAACCAGAGGGGTCGCAGCGGATAGCGCGCGGCCTCCGCGGGCGTCGCATACGTCTGCCAGACGACATCCGGCGCGTCCTGCTCGACGTAGCGGCGATACGGCGCGTCCTCCGCGATTAAGCCCTCCGCCGTGAGCTCGTCGAGCTGGCGCTGCGTGACCTCCCGCTGCGGCGCGAGCTTGTCGCGTTCGAGCAGGTGGAGCACCCAGTTGGCCCACGTATGCGGTGCGGGCGGGTGGCGTCGAAGGAACGCCTTGCGCGCGTCGACGCTCGTGCCCAGGCGGTCCCGCTGGAAGACGTGGAAGAAGGCCATCCAGCCTTCGCCCGCGCCCATCCGCCAGCCGATCGAGTACCGAGCGATGGTCGGGAACTTCGCCCACGGCGGCATCACGTCGCCGTTCGCGTCCAGCACGTCTTCGAGGTGCTCCTCGTAGTATTCGATGCCCACGCGAGCAGGCTAAAGGCCACCGCCCGCGGCGCGTCCCCGAGCCCATTTCCGCCGCTTTCAGCGCGGGAACGAGGTGTACGCTGAGGTGGGACCTCGCGGTATAAGTGGCGCGTGAGACGAAGGGTGGGAGGAGCGGCCGTCGTGCGATGGGCCGGGGTGGTGCTGTGCCTTTCGGGCTGCAGCGCCGGGTTTCCGTACGACCAGGAAGTGGTCTGTGCGGTGGGGCCCGACGAGCCGCTGCGCAGCGCCGGTCAGGCCTGCGTCTGCGACGCCGATTGCGAGGGCGAGCTCTGTATCGGGTTCAGCTCCCCCGACGGCAGCGAGTCCCGGCTCTGCTCGCCCTGCGCGAGCATCGTCGGCGGCCGGGGGCCCGGGGAGGACTGCGGCTGCGACGTCGATTGCGTCGGCGCCGCCATCTGCGGCTCCAACCGCGGTGGACGGACCTGCTGCCTCGACCAGGAGCCGGGCACGACGCCCCCCGGGCAGTTCTGCGCGTGCGAGCAGGACTGCCTCGGCGGCTTCGGTTGCGGGAGCCGCGAGGACGAGGCCTCCTGCTGCGCCGCCGACCCCGGCGAGCTCCGCGCCGGAGCCGAGTGCGGCTGCGACGCCGACTGCCGGGAAGGCGCATGCGGGCTCCGCGAGCTCGTCAACCAGCCCACGGCGTGTTGCGGCGCCGATCCTTCGAGCGTCGCGGCCGCCGAGCCCTGTAGCTGCGACGCGGACTGCCGCGGCGATACGGCGTGCGGGACGCTCTCGGGCGACGCCGCCTGCTGCCTCGACGGCCTCGGCGCGGGCACCGGCGGCGCCCCCTGCGGCTGCGATCAGGATTGCGTCGGCGGGCGCTGCGAAGCGGACTTCACCTGCGGCGACTTCGCCCTCAGCCCGGCCAACGGCGCGACCGTGGGCTCGGTCCACGCAGCGGGCTCACTCCGGCCGAGGCTCGTCTGGGAGCGCCTCGACGGCATCGGGATCTACGAGGTGCAGATCGACGACGAGTGCGATCCCCTCGCCTTCCGCGACTGCGCGTTCCCGACCCCGGAGGTCGACGCCTTCGTCCGGCGGACCCGCTTCCAGCCCGAGGAGGACCTCCCCGTCGCCACGGAGGCGCCCGTCGGACGGCGCTACTACTGGCGCGTCCGCGGATGCCTATTCGAGAACGACTGCGGCCTCTGGAGCGAGCCCCGCTACTTCGACGTCGGCCGGCCCGCCGGCGACCTCGATGGGGACGGCTACGCGGACGTCGCCGTGGGTGCCCCCGGACAGAGCACGGAGCCCGTGGCCGCCGAGAACGAGGGCGCGGTCTTCGTGTTCTTCGGCGGGCCGGGAGCGCCGGGCGCGGGCGCACCGGACGTCGTCCTGGACAACCCCGCGGGCCTCGCGGGCGCTGCGCTCGGCACT
>JBCDGX010000542.1:0-4616 GCA_038750805.1 Myxococcota bacterium | reverse complement strand
GCCTCGAGGCGCTCGCCGCCGACGTGCGTGTAGACCTGCGTGGTCGCGACGTCCGCGTGCCCGAGCATGCTCTGCACGGCCCGAAGGTCCGCCCCGCCGAGCAGTAGATGCGTCGCGAAGGAGTGGCGGAGCTGGTGCGGGCTCACGTTCTTCGTGATCCCCGCGGCCGCGGCGTAGCGCTTGATCGCCTGCCAGAACGCCTGGCGAGTGAGCGGCCGGCGGCGCTTCGAGAGGAAGACGGCCCGCTCGCTCCCCTGCGCCCAGCGCGGCCGCACCTCTTCGAGGTAGTGGGCGAGCGTCGCGCCCGCGACGTCCCCGAGGGGCACGAGGCGCTGCTTGCTCCCCTTGCCGCGTACGGAGAGGAAGCTCGCCTCGAGGTTCACGTCGCCGAGCGCCAGACCGACGAGCTCGCTCACGCGGAGCCCCGAGGCGTACATGGTCGTGAGCATGGCCCGGTCGCGGATCCCTTCGGGCGTGTCCGTGGGGGGCGCATCGAGCAGCTCGAGCACCTCGTCCCGGCTCAGCACGTGGGGCAGGCGCTTGCCGAGCTTCGGGTGATGAAGGAGCTCCGTCGGATCCGCCCCGAGCACGCGCTCGCGGAGCAGGTAGCGGTAGAGCCCGCGCACGGCGCTCAGGAGCCGGCCCTGGCTCCGTGCCGCGAGCCCCGCCCGCGAGCGCCCCACCAGGAACGCGAGCACCTCGTCGGCGTCGGCCCCCTCCACGCTGCCCCCCACCTCCTCGAGGTGCGCGAGCCAGCCCGCGAGGTCCGCCGCGTAGGCCTCGAGCGTGTTCCGCGCGAGCCCCCGCTCGACCTTCAGGTGGTCGAGGTAGCCGTCGACGAGGAGGCTGCAGCGGGCGCTCACGATGCGCTCACGGTAGCAGGTTGGTGAGAACGGCGGAGCCGCGCCGCCTGGTAGCTTCGCGCCGATGCGCCGCGTGTTCCTCGTGCCGGGCTTCTTCGGGTTCGCGAACCTGGGCGACTTTCCGTACTTCAGCGGGACGCCGCGCCTCCTGGCCGAGCGCCTCGCCGCCCGCGGCAAGCCCGCGCAGGTGGAGCCCCTCTCGACGCTGCCGACGGCCTCGATCCACCGGCGGGCGCATTTCCTCGCGGAGGCCATCGCCGAGCGCTCCGCGGGCACGGACGAGGTCCACCTGGTCGGGCACTCGACGGGGGGGCTCGACGCGCGCTTCCTCGTGTCCTCACCCGCCCCCGGGCTCCAGGCCCTCGCCCGCCGCGTGCGGTCGGTCATCACGGTCGCGGCGCCGCATCGGGGCACCCCCGTCGCCGCGCGCTTCACGGGGCTGATGGGGCAGCGCCTGCTCCGGCTGCTCTCGCTGAGCACGCTGCACGCCGTGCGCCTCGGCGGCATCCCCCTGCCCGCCCTGATCTTCCTCGGCAACGCGCTCCGGGGCGACGCCGGCGACCGGGTCTCGGAGAGCGTGCGCACGCAGATCTACCGCCTCGTGCTCAGCGACTTCGGGAAGGGACGACGCCGGGAGATCGAAGCCTATTTCGACCAGGCCCAGCGCGATCAGACCCTGCTCCTCCAGCTCACGCCGG
Organism: Myxococcota bacterium; assembly: GCA_038750805.1. Lineage (GTDB taxonomy): Bacteria > Myxococcota_A > Polyangia > Polyangiales > Houyiibacteriaceae > CALCTH01. The sequence continues at coordinate 3,055 of JBCDGX010000542.1, read as the reverse complement.
AGTCCATGGACCTCTTCCACGCCCTCGCCTCGCCGCGCCCCGGCGTGCGCTTCGGCTGCGTCGTCACGAAGGCCCCGCCGCCGGGCCTCGGCCGCCAGCTCTCCGTGGGCCTCCGGCCGGCGCGCCAGGCGGGCTACGGGCTCTACCGCGGGCTCCACCGCTCGGCGCGGCTCCCCGAGGGCGCGGCGAACGAACCGCTCACGCCGGCGCAACAGGGCGCGCTCGAGGACGCCTACGGCACGCTCCCGACCCGCCAGGACAGCGACGGCATGGTGCCGACGCTCTCCCAGCCCTGGGGCGACGTCGTGCACGCCACGGTGGCCGATCACCTGGACGTGATGGGCCATTTCCGCGGCGGCACGGGCGCCCCGGACCACGTGGACTGGCTGCGCACCGGATCGAACTTCGGCACGCGCCAGTACGGCCGCTTCATCGACGCGATGGCGGCTTTCGTCGCGGGGGAGCGGGCTACTTCGCGCCGGGCTCGGCGCGGATCGTGAGCAGGTACTCGCCGCCCTGGTTCGCCTCGTAGGCGTTCGCCCAGACCACGTAGGTGCCCCCGGCCGGCGCCGTCGTCGCGATGCGGGAGTTCGTGTTCCCTTCCGCGACGTCGTCGTTCTCCTGGAGGTACTGGTCGTCGCCGATGCCCTTCCGTCGGAGCTGGAGGTAGGTGTCGAACTTGTCCGAGACCATGTCGACGGTGATGGTCCAGCCCTCCTCGACCTGGAACTCGTACTCGTCGTACCAGGACTGGTCCCGCGGGTGCTGCGGGTCGCCCTGAGCGAGCGAGCCGTTGTGGGTCTGGTTCACCGGCTCGGCGCTCGAGCACGCCATGGCGAGGGAAAAGGCCAGCAGGAAGGAGAGGCGGAGCAGCTTCGTCATGGTTCCTCGAACGGTCGGGGGACGGGCAGCCTTCAGGCCTGCCCGACCGTGTGTACGTTGGGGACGGCGTCGAACACCCCTCGGCGCTTCGCGGCCGCGAGCACGCGGAGCCCCTCGCGGTAGCCGCGGCTCAGGAGTCGCTTGCCGTCCCGGCGGCTGGTGAAGCTGAAGCGCCCGAGGTCCGGGCTGACGTTCAGCACCTGGACGTGCGGGTGGAGCTGATGGAGCAGATCGATACCCCGGCGCTCCTTCTCGCTCAGCACCACGTTCAGCGCCTGCCGCGCCACGGCGAAGAGCCCCTGGTTCGCCAGGCTCCCCTCCTCGGGCGTCGGCATGTGCGGCCGGTAGACGTTCGAGACGATGATGATGTCCGCCTGCGCCTCCATGGCGAGGTCGAGGCTCAGCGTCCGGACGATCTCCCCGTCGACGTAGTAGCGGCCCTGGATGCGATGGGGCCGGTAGAGTAGCGGCACGCAGCAGGACGCCGCGACGGCCTCGCTGATCGGCACGTCCTCCCGATGCCCGCGCCCGAAGACCGCCCGCCCGCGCCCGTCCACGTCGGCCGCGGTGATCAGGAGCTCCCGGTCGAGCTCCCGGAAGTCGTTCATCGGGAGCTTCTTGCGCAGGTACTTCTCGAAGCGGTCGATGCTGAGGAGGCCGCTGAAGAGCCAGCCGGGCTTCCGCATCTGCGCGCCCGTGGGTGGCCCGAGGAAGATGGTCCCGGGCCGCGAGAGGTCCTCGCCGGCCGGCGGCTTGCCGCTCTCGAGGAGCCAGCCCCCGAGCTCCTCGGTGCTGAGACCCATCGCGACGAAGGCAGCGGCCACGGCCCCGGCGCTCGTCCCGACGAGCACGTCCGGCACGAGCGCGAGCTCTTCCATCGCCCGGAGCACGCCGAGGTGGGCGATGCCCTTGCTCGCGCCTCCCGACGCCACGAACGCCACCCGCGGTCGACCCATCCTCCAGCGCCCTTTCGCTCCGGCGCTCGTCTCCCGCGCCTGGCCGGGCCGAGGCCGAATGCCGTGCGTCCCACCATCATGGGACACCGCGCCTCGGCGAGCCGTCAAGCCGTCAGCCGCGCTGGCGCCCGCGGAGTGCGCGCAACGTGAGATCGCGGAGCTTCGGCCGGGCGTCGCGGGAGAGCGCCGAACGCGGCCAGCGCCGGATCAGCTCGCGGAGCGCGTCGCGGGCGGTGTCGATGTCGTCCAGCTCCTCGGCGCAGAGCGCGAGGAGCCAGGTAGCGTCGTCCTGGAGCTCCTGGTCGATGCCCTGCTCGATCACGAGGCGCGCGTAGACCATCGCCTCGCTCTGGCGGCCGAGCTTCCGGAGCGCGCGCGCGAGCTGGTACTGCACCGAGGGGATGTGCGCCGCCTCGTCCTTCAGGCGGATCGCCGTCTGGAACTTCTCCGCGGCCTCCGCGTAGCGCTCCGTGCGCATCAGCTCGAGGCCGTTCTGGTAGCTCTGGATGGAGAGGTCGAGGCGGAAGCCGTCGTAGGTGTCGCGGAAGAAGGCGGCCTCGGCGCGGCTCAGGTTCTCCTGCGCGATCTCCTCGTAGCCATCGACGACCTCCTGGCGCTTCTGCTGCCGGATGAGGTCGTAGAAGCGCCCGGCGAGGGCCTCGGCCCGGCTCCGCTCCTCGGCGCGCCGGGTCTCCTCCGTGAGCGCCTGGCCGAGCTCGCGCACCTCGGCGTCGAGCTGGGTCATGTCCGACTCGATCTCGCGGATGCGCGCGTCGGAGGCGAACTTCAGGCCCGCGAAGGAGATCACGGCGACGGTCACGAGGAACACGGCGCCGTTCCAGTTGAAGCGGCGCTCGTAGCCCGCCTGGCGCTTGGCGATGGACTTCACGTCGGCGCCGAGGCTGTTGACGAGGTTGTTCGTCTTGATGACCAGCCCCCGGGACTCGATGATCTCCTTCTTGATCTCCTGGATCTCCTCGTCCGCTTCGCGCATCGCGGGAGGGAGGTACCACCCGGGCCGCGGCCTGCAAGCGCGCGCCTTGACGCGCTCGGAGGCGTCCCTTAGCCATGGCGGGCCTCGCCGATGCCTCGCGCCCTCGCCCTCCACGCTCTTCTCTCGGTCCTCCTCGGCGCCTGCGCCGGTGGGCTGAACTTCGGGATCACCGGCACCGCCCGCGCCGAGCTCACGAAGGGGACGGTTCAGCTGGAGCGCGCGG
>JBCDGX010000541.1:0-4619 GCA_038750805.1 Myxococcota bacterium | reverse complement strand
TCACGCTCGCCGGGGAGGTCGCGCTCTTCGACCTCGACTCGCGGCGCCGGCGCGTGCTCCTCCGCCTGGGGAGCGGGGCCACGAGCCTCGCCTTCTCGCCGGACGGGGAGACGCTCGCCGTCGGTGACCTCCGGGGCGCCGTGCACCTCGTCGACCCGAGCACGGGCCGGGTGCGGCGGGAGCTCCGGCCGCATCGGGACTGGATCAATCGCGTCGCCTGGTCCCCGGACGGCAAGTGGCTCGCGACCACGAGCGACGACCGCTCCGTGCGCGTGCTCGACCCCGAGGAGGGCCGCGTCGCGCGCATCGCGACGACCGCGGGCGTGGCGATGACCCTCGCCTTCACGCCCCTCGGCGATCGCGTGGTCTACGGGGACGCGAACCGGCTCGTGATGCTGCCCGTGGAGGCGACGCGCGGGTACCGGGACCCGGCGCGCCTCCTCGAGGAGGCCGAGCGGCGGGCGGGCATGCGCCTCGAGGGGCTCCGCCTGGTCCCGGCGCCCACGAGCGGGCAGGCTGAAGGCGCATGAGGCGCCTCGCCGTCGCGCTCGCCCTCGCGGCCACGCTCGTCCCCGCCCGCCCCGCCGGCGCCGGCGACTTCTGGGACGAGGTGCGGACGCCGGGCCTGAAGCTCTGGCGGGCGACCATGCGGGAGGCGCGCACGGCGCTCCGCAACCGCCGCTTCGGCGTGGCCCGAAACCGCGCGAACGACGCCATCGAGCTCCTCCCGGAGCGCGCCGAGGCCTACGTCGTGCGGGGCCTCGCCGCCGGGGCCGAGGGTCAGCTCGACGCCGCCCGCGACGACCTCCGGACGGCGCTGGCCCGGGACCCCGCGGTGCTGGACGACCCCCTCGACGGCTACGGCGCACGGGCCGCCGAGGTGCTCGCGCGGGCCGGCGCCACCGACGACGCCGTGGCCGTGCTGGCGCGGGTCCTCGGGAGCATGCGCGCCGGGGGCGGCCGGCGCGTGCTCTTCGGGCTCTACGGCGACCTCCTTCAGATGCTCGGACCCGAGCGCCTCGACGACGCGCTCCGGGCCTATCGCGAGGCGCTGCGCGGGGGCGTGGGGGATCCCGGCGTGCAGCTCGGGCTCGCCCTCGCCGAACATCGCCAGGGCCTCCTCGACGCGAGCGCCGCGACCGCACGCCGGGCCGTGGCCCGGGGGAACGTGCTCCTCATCGCGAGCGCCCGCCGCGTGCCGGGACACGAGCAGGCGGCCCGCCGGGCCGTGGGGCTCATGGCCATGGGCGACCTCCGCGGCGCCCGGACGGCATGGCGCGACGTCGCCGCGGTGGAGGGCCCCTGGCAGGCGCACGCCGAGGGCGCGCTCCGGGCGCTCGGGCGGGGACGATGAGCCGCCGCGCCATCGCGCGGGCCCTCGGGATCGCGCTCCTCGTCGTGGCGCCGGGGCCCGCCGAGGGTCAGCGCGAGGGCGCCCCGGGCCGGGACCTCGCGCAGACGAGCGACTTCTGGCGCGAGGTGCGCCGGCCGGGCTTCCGCCGGGCCTACGAGTTGGTGGCCCAGGCCGAGCGCCTCGAGATGCGACGCGCGCGCGAGCAACCGACGCACCCGGACTACGTGCGCGCCGTGCTCCGGGAGCGCGCCATCGTGCGCCTCGAGCGCGCCCGCGAGCTCGCGCCGGAGGAGCCCTTCATCCTCTTCTTCCTCGGCTCCCTGCTCGCCCTTCACGAGATGCCGGGCGTACCGGGCACGGAGCCGCTCCGGCGCATCGACGACGCCATCGAGGTGCTCGAAGAGCTTCGGACCCGCGCGCCGGACTTCGCGCCGGGCCGCGCCGAGCTCCAGCTCGCACTCCTCTACGGCCGGCGGGGCGACCGGGAGCGCTCCATCGCGCTCTACGCGGAATGCGTCGACCGCTGCTTCGACCGCCGGACCCGGGCCCAGGCCGCGGGCAACATGGCCGAGGAGCTCATGCTCAGCGGTCGCCTCGTCGAGGCCCTCGGGCGCTATCGGCAGGCCGCTGCGTTCTCCCGGCGCCGCTCCGGCGATCTGCTCGCGCTCCAGCTCGCCCATTGGGGCATGGCGCTCTGCCGGGACCGGCTCGGGGAGCACGCGGACGCCCTCGACGAGGCGGAGACCGCCCTCGGCCTCGGCAACGGCATGGAGGTGCTCGTGAGCGAGGGCGTCTTCTTCGAGCCGGCCTCGGAGCTCCGCGCCTACCAGGGGCTTGGGCACCTGGCGGCCGCGCGGGCGAGCCGCGGGCGCGAGCGCCGGGGGCATCTTCGGCGCGCCGTGCAGTCCTGGCGGGCCTACCTCCGCCTCGCCCCCGCGGGCGACCCCTGGCGGGGGCTGGCCGAGCGGCATCTGGCGGAGGCGCGGGACGCGCTCACCGCCGCCGAGGCGGAACGTGTTAGGGAAGGCCCATGAGCACGACGAACCGCGCGTGGGAAATCGGTGAGCAGTTCGGACTCGACCACCTCCGGAAGGTCGACCGCGAGCCCTTCGGAGACCCGGGACCGGGGCAGATCCGGCTTCGCGTGGAGGCCTGCTCGCTGAACTTCCGCGACCTGCTGATGGTCGAGGGCAACTACGACCCGCGGCTGAAGCTGCCGATGGTTCCGCTCTCGGACGGCGCGGGCATCGTCGAGGCCGTGGGCGAGGGCGTGACGCGCGTGGCCGTGGGCGACCGGGTCTGCGGGTGCTTCGCCCCGGTCTGGTTCGCCGGGGAGCCCGACCGGACGGCGCTCCGCACGACGCGCGGGGGCCCGCTCCCGGGCTTCCTCCAGGAGACCATGCTCCTCGACGCCGAGGGCGTGGTGAAGGCCCCGGCGCACCTCAGCGCCGAGGAGGCCGCGACCCTTCCCTGCGCGGCGCTCACGGCGTGGTCGGCCCTCGTCGAGCTCGGCGGGCTCCGCGCCGGCGACGTGGTGCTCGTTCAGGGCACGGGCGGCGTCTCCATTGCGGCGCTTCAGCTCGCGAACCTCTTCGGGGCGAAGGTCATCGTGACCTCGAGCTCCGACGCCAAGCTCGAGAAGGCGACGGCGCTCGGCGCCTGGAAGACCATCAACTACCGGAGCGACGAGAGCTGGGGGAAGACCGCCGGCGGCTACGCCCGCGAGCTCACCGGCCGCGGCGTCGACCACATCGTCGAGGTCGGGGGCGCGGGCACCCTCGATCAGTCGCTCCGCGCGGTGCGGGCCGGCGGGCACATCGCCATGATCGGCATCCTCGCCGGCGTGAAGTCCTCGGTCGCGCTGACCAAGATCCTGATGAGCCAGATCCGCGTGCAGGGCGTGCTCGTCGGCCATCGCGCGGGCTTCGAGGCCATGAACCGAGCCATCGTCGCCCATGGCATGAAGCCCGTCGTCGACAAGGTCTTCGCCTTCGACGAGACCGTGGAGGCCTTCGAGTACCTGAAGAGCGGCAAGCACTTCGGGAAGAACGTGATCCGTGTCGGCGCGTCCTGAGGCGCCGCGCGCGAGGAGGGCGTCGTGAGCCAGAAGCGGCAGCCGAAGAGCGGCGCGAAGAAGAAGCGCCAGAAGCGGCGCAGCGCGCCGAAGGCCGAGGACGCCGAGGCCCCCATCGAGGCGAGCGGCGCCATGGCCGGGCTGACCCGGGGCTTCCGTCGCGTGGCCGGCGTCGAAGGTGGCGAAGGCGACGAGCGGAGCGCGCGGGACCGCTGGACCTCACGCTCGATGACGCTGCTCGCCCTGCTCGCGCTTGGCGCCGCGGTCTACTTCACTCGCTTCCGCTGACGTAGCGGCTCACCGCGAAGCCCTCGGCGCGGAGCAGGCTGACGAGGCCCTGGTCGCCGAGGAGGTGGCCGAGGCCGACGGCGACGAAGAGCCCGCCCTCTTGGAGCTCGGCGCGGAGCGTGGTCATCCAGGCGGCGTTGCGCCGGTCGAAGAGCGCCTCGTAGAAGGCCGGCCGCGCGGCGACCTCCTCCGGGTCGAAGGTCGCGGCCTCGGCGCGCGCGGCGTCCCCGCTCCGGTAGGCCGCGAGCAGCTCGCGGAGCTCGTCGTCGACGGTCGCGCGCGCCTCGTAGAGCTCGACGATCTCGCTCGCCGCCTGATCCGGCGGGAGGCTGTTGAGCGCCGCGAGCTGATCGTCGAGGGTCTCGAGGGGACGCACGGGGACCCCTGCCGCGCGGGCCCGGTCGATGAGCGCCACGTCCATGGGCGGCGCGGGGGGTCCCGGGCGGAGCGCCTCGAGGCGCTTCCGGACGACGAGGGACATGGGAAACCAGGGGCTCAGCCGGACCAGGATGTCCGGCGGGAGCTCCTGCGCGACCTCGGCCTGGAGCGCGTCCCAGACGGGAGCCGGGAGGTATTCGTCGAGGGTCTCCGCCGGCGGGAGCATGGCCCCGGCGAGCATGCGCTCCCCGTCGACGGCGCGGGCGTCGAGCTCGACCAGGAGCGCTCGGCTCGCGTCGAGGCGCACGAGCACCTCCTCGTCGAGGCTCTCCTCGAGGGCGAGGCCCGCGTGGAGCGTGCCGAAGAGCAGGCTCGGGGGGCCGTCCGCGGCCTCGACGCGCCAGAGGAAGGGTGGAGGGCCCGCGGGTGTGGGCGCGGGCGCCGCGGGAGCCGGGGGCGGCGCCGCGGCACAGGCGGCGAGGAGGGCGACGAAAAAGAGGCGCACGCGGGCTATGTACCAGGCGC
>JBCDGX010000540.1:0-4627 GCA_038750805.1 Myxococcota bacterium | reverse complement strand
TCAAATGCTTTTACACCTTCAGTCAAGGTGGTGGGCCGCGGTGCCGCGCGATCGCTGGCCGGCGGGTCACGAGGAGCTCACGAAGAAGCCGACCTGGCACAAGCGCTTCGGGGACCGGGCGCAGCAGCTCGTCTTCATCGGTCAGGACATGGACGAAGAAGCGATGCGCGCCGCGCTGGACGCCTGCCTCCTCGACGAGAAGCTGGCGGTCGGCGACTCCAAGTCGTGGCGAGGACGGAGCAACCCCTTCCCGCCGCTCGGCGCGGGAGCTTCCTGAGCGGCTCCGGCGGCCGCGTCTGCGACGCCAGCGCCGCAGCATGGGCGGAGGCAGAGAGGCCGGCGCTTCGTTGGCAGCTCCAGCGGGCAAGTGCCAGGCTCCCGCCAATGGTGGATCCACGCCCAGTCTCGAGTGCGGGAGAGCCTCTTTTCGGCACCGGGTTCCGGTTCGATACTCAGTACACGAAGCTCCCTTCGGTCTTCCATCACGCCGGACATCCGGCCGCAGCTCCGCAGCCCGAGGTCGTCCTGCTCAATGGGGCACTCGCGGCGGAGCTCGGTCTGCATCTGGAGCGGTTCTCGACGGACGTACTGGCGGCGCTCTTCTCGGGTCGCGTCCTCGCCGAGGGCTCGGAGCCCTTCTCGCAGGCGTACGCGGGTCACCAGTTCGGTGGCTTCGCCATCCTCGGGGACGGCCGGGCCCACGTGCTGGGGGAGCACATCACGCCGGACGGGCGGCGTGTCGACGTCCAGCTCAAGGGCTCCGGCCGCACGCCTTTCTCCCGCGGCGGCGATGGCCGAGCCACGCTCGGGCCCATGCTTCGCGAGTACGTCATCAGCGAGGCGATGGCGGCGCTCGAGGTTCCGACGACGCGGAGCCTGGCCGTGGTGACGACCGGGGACGCGGTGCGGCGCGAGACGCTCCTGCCCGGCGCGATTCTCACTCGCGTGGCGTCGAGTCATCTCCGCGTCGGCACCTTCGAGCTCGCCGCGTCGAAGGGTGAGATTCACTTGCTGAAGGCGCTGCTCGACCACGCGATCGCGCGCGATGATCCGGGGCTCGCGGATGCGCCTTCTCCCGCGCTCGCCCTCTGGGACGCGGTGGCCCACCGGCATGCGGCGCTGGTCGCTGCCTGGATGCGGGTGGGCTTCGTCCACGGCGTCATGAACACCGACAACATGACCATCTCCGGCGAGACCATCGACTACGGCCCCTGCGCCTTCGTGGACCGCTACGCTTCGTCGATCGTGTTCAGCTCGATCGATGAAGGCGGGCGCTACGCCTTCGGAAATCAACCATGGATCGTGCGCTGGAACCTGGCGCGCTTCGCCGAGGCCCTGCTTCCCTTGATCGACGACGTTCCAAAGCGCGCGGTGGCCAAGGCGCAGGAACGAATCGAGGCCTTCGAACATTGGATGAACGACGCCTGGACGGACATGATGCGCGAGAAGCTCGGTCTCCCCGGGCGTCACGACGAGGACCTCGCGCTCGCGACCGGGCTGCTCTCCCTGATGGAAAGGGCCTCCGCCGACTACACCGAGACGTTTCGCGCGCTCGGCGGGGTCGTGGATGTGCCGCTCGCGCTGCAGAGCGCTCGAGGCTTCGACGCGTGGCGAGCGCGATGGGATGCGCGATGCGGCCGTGCCGCGGGAGCCGCGCCGAGTGGGCCGTCGCTGCAACGGATGCGCCGCGCCAATCCCGCGGTGATCCCTCGCAATCATCGCGTGGAGGAGGCGCTTCACGCGGCCGTGCAGGAGCATGACTTGGCGCCGATCCGGCGCCTCCTCGAGGCGCTGGCGTCACCCTACGAGGAACGCGGCGGGCTCGCCCCTTACCAGGCACCCCCGCCCGGGTCGTCCGCCGGGTACCGGACCTTCTGCGGAACCTAAGCGCGTTTGCCCTGGCGGGTTCTCAAGGCTCTGGCGAACCGTTCCGCAAAGGCGACCGACCGCGGCAGCGTATGCTCGAGCGACCACTTGCTGTTGGTGATGCTCGTGCGGCTGTCCTGGTGGACCAGGGAACCGTCGCGCGCCTCGTCGTCTTCGATCAGCTCCTCGAGTGGACACGCGCACCCGATGAGGTAGACGCGCTCGCGCTCGCACTGAACGGCCACGCGGCGTGAATCAAGGCTTCGGGGCGAGAGCACGAACTGCTCGCGCTCGCCATCCCACTGGCCGCCGAAGAGCGTTACGTCCCCCCGCACGAAGGTGTAGTCGCTGCCCAAGAGGACTGCGCTCAGCGCATTGAAGCGGCCCGTACAGTCCACGACCATATCCGCCTCGAGCGTCTCGCTTCCGACGTCGAGCTCGAGCGACGTGCCTTCGTGCGACACGGAAACCAACTTGTCGGGCACGAGCTTCAAGCGGGCCTTCGTGCGGCTCCAGGCGTCCGCAGGAAGGTCGAAAGGGCCGTCGCCATCCCAGAAGTACTCGATGAGACCGCCGGAGTAGCAGTAGCGCTGCTTGTTGGCGAAATAGTAGTCGCGGACGTTATTCGAGGTCTGTCCGATCCAGAACACCACCGAAGGCTCGAAACCCTTGTCGAGCGTCGTATCGTACCGCTCGCGCGGATAGGTGAGTGGCAGCAAGCATTCCATGACGCAGTTGGCCGTATCGCCGGCTCCTGCGATGGCGATGGCCTTGCCGCTCAGCGACGAGAGGAAGTCGTCGTCGTCGTGGCAGCGGCGAATGAACTCGTCGCCGAGGACGATGCGCTCGGAGTGGCGGTCCGTTGCGAAGGCGTGCCTCTTCGGCTCACCCATGCCGTTGGCGATCACGACGGCGTCGGCGTGGACGCGCCGGTCCCCGGACGAGACGGCGTAGCTCTCGGGCCCTTCGCGCGCCACATCGTCGACGTGGAAGTCGAAGAGGACGTCCGCGTCGGCATGAAAGAGGATCATCGTGGAGAGCTCATGAAGGTGTTTTGCAGTCGGAAAGGTTCTTTCGGTGAGCTCGTCGAAGTCACTGATCTGAACGAAGTGTCCTTGTGCCACGTTCGAGTTGAGACCAACCCTCGATGAGGTGGGCGAGTTGAGGATGAGCGAATCCCCGAGCTCGGCGAAGGTCGAGCACGCCGTTGAGCTCTTCTCCACGACGAGCGCGCGGAGCTCGGGATACAGCCTCTTGGCCGTGTAGACGAACATTGCCGCGTGGATGCCCGCGCCGACCAGCACCACGTCGTAGGGCTGCTCTAGGCGTAGGCGCTTCGCGCGGAGATGGCGCGTCGCGTTCGCGACGTAGCGCGCACGTCTGCGGTGGTCCTGGACGTGGATCCGCACCTGTTCCGCGAGCGGCATCACCTCCACGTCGCGTAGCCCTCCGGCCTCGCGAAGATGGCGCGCGATCGCCGCGGGAGCGCGGCCGAGGATGGCCTCGCCTTCCGCGGAAGGCGTCGGTTGCTCAGGCCGGTTGGCTGGCGTAGGCCACATGCAACAAGGTTGCATGTGGGCTGAGCGGATGGAAGTCGTCGTGACCGACCTGGAGATGCGCTTCGCTCGGAGCGGTGAGGAGCCTCTTCTCCGCATCCCCGAGTGGCGGGTGCCGAGCGCCGCAAAGCTCTGCATCACGGGGGCCTCGGGGACGGGCAAGACGACGCTCCTCCACCTCCTCGCGGGGCTTCTCTCCCCGACGCGGGGGACCGTTCGCATCGGCGACGTGGGGCTGGGCGCCCTGCGCGAGGGCGAGCGAGACGCCTTTCGCGCCCGCCACATCGGGCTCGTCTTTCAGACCGCTCGCCTCCTCCCGGGTCTGAGCGCCCTCGAGAACGTGGCCCTCGCGGCGAGCCTCGGCGGCATGAAGCGCGCCTCCGCGCAAGCGCGCGCGCGGCACTTGCTCGAGCGCGTCGAGGTGGCGGGCCGGGCGGATGCGCTCCCGGCGGAGCTCTCCGTCGGTGAGGCTCAGCGCGTCGCCCTCGCCCGCGCGCTCGCCACCGGCCCCGGGCTCCTCCTCGCGGACGAACCCACGGCCAGCCTCGATCCCAGGCGGCGAGACGCGATGCTCGCCCTCCTCGACGAAGTGGCCGACGAGAACGGCTCCACCCTCATCCTCGTCTCGCACGCGCCGGAGGTGCAGGCGGCCTTTCGGCGGGTCGTCCGCCTCGAAGACCTCGCGAAGGCACCGGAGAAGCGAGGCGCCGCTTGAGCACCTGGGAGCTGGTGCTTCGCGGGCTGCGGCATCGTCGCGTCGCGACGGGCCTCAACGCGCTGAGCGTGGCGCTGGGCGTCGCCCTCGTGTGCGCGTTCCTCGTGATGCAAAGGGCGGTTCACGACCGCTTCGCGGAACCGGGCCGGGGCTACGGCCTGGTGGTCGGCGCGCCGGGCTCGGCCCTTCAGCTGGTCCTCAGCGCGGTGTTCCACATGGAGGAGAGCCCCGGGCGCGTGCCCCTCGCGCTCTGGGATGAGCTGAGCGCGCATCCGTCGGCTGCCCTGGTGGTTCCATACGCCGTCGGGGACTCGTTTCGCGGCTTCCCGGTCGTCGCGACGACCGACGCGTTCTTCGACCCGCGGGTTCCGTACCCTTCGGCCCTCGATTCGCGCGCGAAGCTACGGTCGGGACGACCCCTGCGCTTCGACCGGGCCGACCTCGAGGGGGCGCTCGCCCACGACGAGTCCCCCGGCGCGCGCCGGGGGAC
>JBCDGX010000539.1:0-4628 GCA_038750805.1 Myxococcota bacterium | reverse complement strand
GCCCCCGGCGTCGCCGTCGGGCGGCTTCGGGCGCTTGCGAAGGCGTCCGGGCTCCCCTACGCGCCGCACATGGACGAGCTCGACGGGGCGCTCGAAACGCTCAAATGGGACGACGCCGGTCTCGTGACCGTGGTCGTCCAGGATCGCTTCGATGGCGAGCTACGCATGCTCGCGCATGCCAACGCGGAGGCGCTGCACGAGACGCTCCGAACGGGCGAGGCCCACTTCTTCTCGCGCTCGCGCCAAGCGCTCTGGCGCAAGGGCGAGACGAGCGGAAACGTGATCCGCGTGGTCGAGGTGTGGGTGGATTGCGACGGCGACGCCCTCGTGTACCTCGCCGAGCCGTGCGGCCCGAGCTGCCACACGGGGCGCCCCACCTGCTTCTTCCGCCCGCTCGGGCCCGAGGGGTTCGGGGAGGTGACCGAGGGCGAGCGCGCCGCGCCGGTGCTCGGCCGCCTCGAGGCAGTGCTCGCGCAGCGCAAGGCCGCGGACGATGACGGGAGCTACACGGCGCGCCTTCTCCGAAAGGGGCCCACCAAGATCGCCGCGAAGGTCCGCGAAGAGGGCGGCGAGCTCGCCGACGCGCTCGAGCGCGAGAGCGACGCGCGCGTCGTCTCGGAGACGGCGGACGTCGTCTATCATGTGCTCGTGGGGCTCCTCGCCCGGGGCCTCTCCATCCGCGACGTGGAGGCGGAGCTCGCGCGACGCTTCGGGGTGGGCGGCCTGGTCGAGAAGGCCTCCCGCGGCGGCTAGCGCGACCGACTTCGCGGCTCAGTCGCGTCGCGTGCGCGACGAGAGGTTGGGGGCGCTCTCGGGCGGCGGCGGCGGCCGGATCGGCGCCTCGGGGTGCGTCACGGCATCCGCGCCTGGCCCGAAGGGAAGCCCCGGAAGGGTCTCCGGCACGCTCACGTGGAAGTGGAAGCGATGGAGCCGGTTGTGGGCCACCATCGGACCCTCGGGGAAGGGGTTCGCGTCGAAGCCCTGACGTGCGTACCAGGCCAGGAAGCGCTCCTTCACGACCGCGTCGTTGTAGTAGATGCGCACGGCGCCCGCGCTGCAGGTCGCGAGGATCTCGGCGAGCCCCAGGACCCGCGCGCGCAGCGCCTCGACCTCGGCCGGGGTCTTTCCCTCGTAGTTGCTCGGGTAGCGCCCACCGCCGGCGTTCTCGGCCATGAGCGCGCCCGGCAGGTAGAGGTCGACGTCGACCCCGCGGTCGTGCGTCTCGTGGCGCGGTCCCGGCGCGTCGAGGTCGCCGATGGCCAGGGCCTGCTCCGGGTAGGCCCGCCGGAAATCGTCGGCCACGGCGAGAACGAAGCGCACCGTGCCCTCCCGGGCCCACCAATGCTCGGGGATCGTGTTCCGCCAGCGCCGGTAGCGACCGCCCGAGCGAGGCGCGAGGGGCATCTGCCACTTGCAGCGCGGGTACTCCCGACCGCGCCGGCAGGCCCGGGGACGCGGGATGGGAAGGGGCGGGACCTCGCAGCGGTAGGGGCTCGGGGGCCTGGGGTCGGCGGCCGTAACCGGTGCGGCTTCGTCCCCTGCCTCCACCCGAGCGGGCGGGTCGGGCGCGGGCGAGGCCCCCGCGCCGGCGTCGCACGCCACCACGAGTCCGAGGAGCGCTTCGTGGATCGGGAACCGGCGCCGCCCGCGCATGGCGCCACCATGAAAGACGGAGCCCGGGGGCGCCATCGTTGGCGTGGCGGCGGGCCGCTGATATGACCGGCCCCATGACGCAATCGCTTCTTCAGCTCGACGGCTGGGCCCTGATCCTCGGCGCGTCGAGCGGCTTCGGTGAGGCCGCGGCCGTCACGCTCGCCAAGGCGGGCATGAACATCGCGGGCGTGCACCTCGACCGCCGCGCCGGGCTCGCGCACGTGGAGGAGATCAAGGCCGCCATCGCGGACACGGGTCGCGAGGCCGCCTTCTTCAACATCAACGCGGCCGACGAGAAGAAGCGTGATGCCTGCCTCGACGAGCTGAAGGAGCGCATCGGCGACTCGCACGTGCGGGTGCTCCTGCACTCGCTCGCGTTCGGCACGCTCCGCCCCTACGTCAGCCCGGACCCGGAGGAGAAGACCATCACGAAGGCCAACATGGACATGACCCTGGACGTCATGGCCCACAGCCTTCTGTACTGGACTCAGGGCCTGCTCGCGCGGGACATGATGCGCGAGCACGGGCGCATCTTCGCGATGACCTCCGCGGGCTCGCAGTCCGTGTGGCACGGCTACGGCGCCGTGAGCGCGGCCAAGAGCGCGCTCGAAGCCCATTGCCGGCAGCTCGCCATCGAGCTCGCGCCGCGGCGCATCACCGCGAACGCGATCATGGCGGGCGTCACGGACACGCCGGCGCTGAAGAAGATCCCGGGCAGCGACGCGATGATCGACACCGCGCTCCGGAAGAACCCCTACGACCGGCTCACGACGCCCCAGGACGTCGCGGACGCTCTCGTGGCGCTCTCGACGCCCTCCGTACACTGGCTGAACGGCAACACGCTCCTCGTCGACGGCGGCGAGATGGTGGGCGGCTGAGCCCGTCTCAGCGGGCCCACCAGCGGCCCTTCTCGAGCACCACGCGCGTGACGCCCTCGAAGGCCGGCGTCGGCTCCGGATGCAGCGCGTCGCCCGGGAGCGCCAGGATCATCGTCTGGCCCTCCCGATGAAACGCGGGCTGGACCCGGGGCGGCGTGCGCGCCCGGGCCGCGGCGAAGGCGCCCTCGAGGCTCCCGCAGGCCGCGAGCCAGCCGAGGGTCACGATCGTGGGCGGGGGCAGCTGGATGGTCCCCGCCGCCGCCGCCTCGAGCGCGGTGCCCGGGGTCATCCACGCGCTCTCCGTGGTCTCCTTCGCGTCGTGGGACGCCTCCTGGGCCTCGGGAGCCCGCGCGAGGAAGAAGCGGGTGTCGTAGCGGCGCTGCTCGACGACGGGCGTGATCCACCGTGCCTGCGCCGCGAGCGCGTCGACGCGCAGCGTCAGGTCCAGCGCCTTCACCACCGCGCGAAAGTCCCGCCGGCCGGCGTTCAGGTCGCTCCGCGCCTCCGCCAGGCGCTCCGGCGCGACCCGCTCCGCGCCCTCGGCGAGGAGCACCCCCGCCTCCTCGAAGGTCTCCCGCACCGCGGCCACGTGGAAGGCGAGGGCGCGCTCCGGATCCTCCGGCTCGCCCATGCGCGCGGCGGCCTCCTCGGCGGTCTGGCCCGCGCAGCGCGCGAGGAGCTCGGGGTCCGCGTCCTCGGCGTCGAGCTTCCCACCGGGGAAGACGTGCGCTCCGGCCATGAAGCCGCTGCGCCCGTGGCGCTTCACGAGGAAGACCTCCGGTACGTCCGCGTCCCTTCCGCGCAGCACCAGGACGGTGGCGGCGGGCTTCGCGGGCGCGGGAACGGTCGGCTCGGGCAGCTCAGTCCTCGCTGAGGACGCGCGTCGTCGGGACGCCGATGGCCGCCGCGAGCCGCGCGAGCGTCTCGAGCGACGGCGTGTGCCGACCCGCTTCGACGCGCGCGATGTTCGGCCGATGGATGCCCGTCCGCCGCGCCAGCTCGGCCTGCGTCAGTCCGGCTTCGAGGCGGAGCTCGCGCAGCCGCGCGCCGAGGCGGGCGCCGTCGATGGGAATCGATGCCCCGCGGCCTCCATCGCCGTGCCCCGCGAGCCCCTGGGCCTCGAGCACCAGGGTGGTGCCCGTCGTCAGCTCGAGGGTCGCGGAGCTCGCGTCGTCCGCCAGCGTGATCGCGACGATCTCGCTCTCGTCGTCGCCTTCGCCGAGCGGCCGCTTCAGCAGCGTCGAGTGCCCGTCCGCGAGGATGACGAGGATCTCGCCGTCCCGCGGGGAGACGGTCACGAACTCGAAGCGGCGCGCGCGCGTCCGATCCCCGGCGCGGGAGAGCGTCGCCGCGATGCGGTCCACATCCTCCGAGTCCCGGGCGATGCGCCCCTGGCAGATCTCCTCGACCACCTCTTCGATGGTCTCCGCGCCCTCGACGTGCACGATGGGCCGGCCCCCGGCCGCCCGCACGAAGCCCACCGCCGTGAGGAGCTCGTCGTCGTCGTAGGCCTCGCAGGAGGCGTCGAAGACCGCGGCCGTGCCCTTCAGCGAGATGGTCCCGAGCTCTTCGGGATCGCAGAGCCGCGCGCCGAGGCCGTGGCGTTCGAGGACGCTCCTCCAGTGGGGAGCGAATCCGGATCGATCGGTGAAGAGCGAGACGATCTCAGGCATCCAATCTCCTCGAAAGCGGTCCCCGGTGTACCCCACCGAAAGCGCGCGTCTCAACCGCTGGCGCGGGCTTTTCTTGCGCGCGTCGCCAACGCTCCCGAGATCGCCCGGTTTTCTCTCGGGTCGCGATCGCCTTCGCGGCGCCGCGCGATCGCGCTCGGACCCTCGTCGGACCTCGCCTTCGCGTTTCTCCCGTCGTCGGCGGGCGACAGCGCACGGAGGCGCAGTGGACCGAGCACGCTGGCTTCGGTTGGACCCTTCACCTGCAGGTCTTTGTTCGGCGAGTGACCCCACCAGTTGCCGTTCTTGTACTGGCCCCACTCGTAGCCGTCGGGCAGGGTCGGCATGGCTCGCTCGGCGAGCCGATTCCAGTCCTCTTCGGTCTGTGGGTCGTCCGTCTCGGGTGTCATGGGGACACCTCACGGGG
>JBCDGX010000538.1:0-4632 GCA_038750805.1 Myxococcota bacterium | reverse complement strand
GCCCAAGGTGCGCTCCTCAGGCGCCGCCGTCGGCGGGCAGACCCTGGAGGTTGACCTTGGAACGGTTGTTCACGACGAGGTTCATCACCTGGACCGTGGCCGAGTTGATGTCGTCGAGGAGACCCTGCGTCTTACCGTTCAGCACGGCCATGCTCATGAGCGCGACGATGGCGCTGATGAGGCCGAAGGCCGTGCAGTTCATGGCCTCGGAGATGCCCTTCGCGAGCATGGTGGCCTTCGAGGCCTGGTCGGCGCCGGCCACGGCGGCGAAGGCGCCGATGAGACCGAGCACCGTACCGAAGAGGCCGGAGAGCATGGCGAGGTTGGCGAAGAGGCCGAGGAAGGGCGTGCGCTGCTCGATCTTCGGAAGCTCGCGGAGCGCGGCCTCGTCCATGGCCGCCTGAACCTCGGCGTCCGGACGGTTCACCTTCATGAGGCCCGCCTTGACGATGCGCGCGAGCGGCGCGTTGGCCGCCGAGCAGAGCTTGATGGCCCGGCCGATGTCGCCCGCGAGGATGCACTTCTGCATCGTGGCCAGGAAGACGTCCTTATTGATGGACGACTTGTAGAGATAGACCGCGCGCTCCACGGCGAAGCCGATGGCCATGACGAGCCAGAAGAGGATGACGTACATCGCCCATCCACCCTCGTCGAAAGCGTGTGCAAGACCCGACATTGAGAACTGCCTCCTAGAAACCTCGTGAACACCCGGCTCGGCGCCGAGCGTGATCCATCAGGGAACGGTGTGCATCTGGGGGGGAGGGCGCACCCCGTTCCGCGCTCCCCCCAGGGCCACCACCGGCCGCCAGAGAGCTTGGGTGCCGCCCCGAGCCGCGAAAAGTATCGGAAACATACGGCTTTTAGGGACACCCGAAACGCGAAGGGAGATGATACGGGCCTCCCGAGCCCTGTCAATGGCCCCGAACGCGGGACGTGAGCGAACGATCGAAGCCAACATTGTCCCCCTTCCGACTCCGGGACCCCTCGAAAGTTCCCACCGAGCCGCCGTTGGGCTGAGGGGCCACTGAGGGTCAGGTAGGCGAAGGCCGTTTCGGCCATCGTTGACAATGCCGAGAGCGCTGGGGTAGCTTCCCCACCTCACCGGCTATCGCCGAAGTTTCGAAGGATTTCAAGGGATTCCGGCCGCTAGGGCACGTCGTCGAAAGCCGCAATGCGCGGCACGTGAAGCCTCCGAGAACTACCGCTTAGGTGCGGTGCGCGGTGAGCCGTCCCGGGTCATGGACCTGGCGGGGAAGCGCGTGCTCGGTGATGGTGCGGAAACGACGGCCCGAGGGGCCGGGAAAGTTTAGGGAGCTCTTCAGATGGAAGAAGTCTGGCACGCACTGGTCGAGGGTGCTCCGTTCTCCTTCATCAACATCGCCGTGCTCGCGTTCTCGCTGGCGGTCATCGCCGAGCGCTTCGTCTTCATCCTGACGAAGTATCGCGTCAACACGGCGGAGTTCATGGCGCAGATCCGGAAGCTGGTGCAGGCGGGGAACATCGACCGCGCCATCAAGCTGACCGAGGCGGCCCCGTTGCCCCTCCTTCAGATCATCAAGGCGGGGCTCACGCAGGTGAACCGCGGCGAGGACGCGATCATCGCGAACCTCGACGAGAAGGCCTCGGAGGAGCTTCCCAAGATCGAGAAGCGCATCCCGTGGCTCTGGACGCTCGCGAACCTCGCGACGCTCATCGGCCTCCTCGGGACGATTCGTGGTCTGATCCGCGCCTTCAAGGCGGTCGGCACCATCGATGACCCGGCCCAGAAGAGCGCGCTGCTCTCGGCCGGCATCTCCGAGGCCATGTGGAACACCTTCCTCGGTCTCTTCATCGCCGTCGTCTGCATGAGCTTCCACCTGGTGCTCAGCAGCATGGCGAAGAAGCAGAAGGAAGAGGTCGAGAAGGCCGTCCAGAAGCTCGAGAACCTGCTCACCCTTCGGCCCAAGGGCTGAAGGGGAGGGTCGAGCTGAGGCATGCCCAAGAAGCTCACGGCCGCGCAGCGCGCGTACATCAAGAAGCACACGGCTTATCACGAGCCGGGTCCCGATGAGATCGACGATGAGCTGAACATCGTCCCGTTCCTCGACATCGTCGTGAACCTCATCATGTTCCTGCTGATGTCGATCAGCTCGGTCGCGTTCTACGCGCAGGTCGAGGCCTCGCTCCCGTCGTACAGCCGGGGTGGGGTGGGCAGCCGGCCGAATCCGGACGAGCGCCCGCTGAACCTCAACCTCACGGTGGTCGACAACGGCTTCATCCTGGCGGGCTCGGGCGGCAAGCTCGCGCCGGGGTGCCAGGAGACGGCCACGGGCTCGGTCATCACCGTGCCGAAGACCGGTGCGTCCTACGACCTCGCGGCGCTGCGCACCTGCGCGACGCGGGTCAAGGCCGAGTTCCCGGACGAGGTCAAGGTGACCGTCAGCGCGGATCCGCTCATCGAGTACCAGTACGTGGTGCAGGCGATGGACGCGGTGCGCGAGAACGACGAAGGCGAGACCCTCTTCGACGAGGTTCTCCTCTCCGCGGGTGTTCGCTGAGGCTCGGAGACGGACGATGGCCGAACAGGAAAGAGCGACCGCCGCGGACGTCAAGCGCATCATTCGGCGCAAGCTGAAGCGCAGGCCGAAGCACGAGCATCACGGGCTGAACATCTACCCGATGATGGACATGATGACGATCCTCCTCGTCTTCATGGTCATGCAGTTCGCGTCGTCTTCGGCGGCGTCGATCACGCAGAACGAAGAGCTCCAGATCCCGTACTCGACGTCGACCGTCGAGCTGATGGAGTACACGCCGGTTCAGATCAGCCGGAACAGCATCATCGTCGACGGTGAGCAGATCCTCGAGCTGCGGAACGGCGTCGTCGACCCGAGCAATAAGCAGGGCGGCGGCAACGGCTTCCTCATCACCCCGCTCTTCCGCGAGATGCAGCGCATCGCCGAGCTCAAGAAGCTCATCGCGGCGCAGAACGCGCGCCGCGCCTTCGAGGGCGACGTGCAGATCATCGCCGACCACCGGACGCCCTTCCGCACCTTGGCGGAGGTCGTCTACACGCTCGGTCAGAGCGAGTTCAAGAACATGCGCTTCATCGTGAACAAGACGCGGACCCTCGGCGGCAGCTGAGCCCATCGCGACGAAGTACGGGGCGGCCCATCGCACATCGCGGTGGGCCGTTTCGCGTTCGGGCCTGGGCGGACGCCTCAGCGTCGCGCGTCCGCGATGCGGGCGAGCCAGTCCTCGGCGCTTCGCCGGAGCGCCGGCACCGCGCGGGCCTCTTCCCAGGCGGCCTGGCTCCCCACGAGGTCGCCGGCGGCGAAGCGGAGCATGCCGAGGAGGCGGAGGGCCTCGCGGCGGAGGCGCTCGGTCGGGAGGCCCCGGGCCCGCGCGTCCTCGAGCGCCGGCATGGCGAGGTCGAGGCGATCGGCGATCCAGAGCTGGCGCGCGAGGAGGTAGGGCCCGAGCCCGTCGGGTCGCGCTTCGGCGATGCGCCAGGCGTGATGGAGCGGGAGCGGCGCGCTCTCCCGGCGTCCTCCGGGCCCCACGAGGAGGTCCCTCAGCACGTCGCCCGCGTCCGGGTCCCGCGTCCCGAGCACCTTCACCTCACGGTTCCGGAGCGCGTCCTCGGTCTGCGGCTCGGCGAGCAGCGCTTCGTAGCGCGCGCGGGCCTCGGCGTGACGGCCCGCGAGCCAGAGCGCGTCGGCGATGGCCTCGCGGGCCTGGGTCACGAGCGCCACGGGGGCCCCTTCGGCGATGCGCTCGAGGCGCGCCTCGGCCTCGTCGAGGCGTCCGCTCCGCGCCAGCGCGCCGACCTCGCTCCGGAGCGCGAAGAGGTCCGCGGGCTCGACGGCCAGGATCGCCCCGCAGGTCGCGAGCGCGGCGTCGTCGTCGCCGGCGCGGAGGTCTCCCTGGAGCTCGCGGCGGAGGCGCGCGACGAGGTGCGGACAGGTGCGCGCGAAGATCGACGGGCGATGGAAGCGGAGCTCGGCCAGCTCCCGCGCCCCGGCCGGCAGGGGCACCTCCGCGAGGTACGCCCGCCAGGCGGCTTCGAGCGTACGCAGCTCGAGGCCAGCGGCCACCACGTCCCCGGCGTCGTGGGCGCGCCGGACGGCCTCCCAGCCGTGGTTCTCGGCGAGCCAGCGCACGAAGGAGCCCGCCGTCGCGTAGGCCACGCGCGAGCTCTCCGCGAGAAAGCCCAGCGAGAGGAGCGACCCCAGGGCCGGGAGCCGATCGCTCTCGAGGAGCGTCCGCGCCTGCTGGTGCGGGTTCATGCCGTCGCGCTCGGGCCACTCCACGGCGACGGCGATGCCCTCCACGAAGCCCGGGTTCGGCCACCACCCGCCCGCGACGCGGAAGGGACCGTGCGCCGCCTCGCCGGCGATCACGTGAACGACCTCGTGCGCGAGCACCGGGTGCGGCCAGCCCTGGAGCTGGAGGTGCACCTCGCCCCGCCAGGGCTTGGCGATGTAGGTCGTCCCGGCGCCCATCCAGCGGCGCTTCTCCTCGACCGAGCGATAGAAGAAGGCGTGCACGGGATCGGGTCGGGCCACCCCCAGGAGACGCGCGGGGTGGCGGAAGCGGAAATAGCAAACGGCCACCAGGCGCGCCCGCGGCGCCGGCGGGAGCACGCGGGGG
>JBCDGX010000537.1:0-4633 GCA_038750805.1 Myxococcota bacterium | reverse complement strand
TCGCCGCGGCGTTCCTGGCGCCCGGCCGCGACGACGGCTTCCCGGTGATCGTCGACCCCGGCGAGCTGAGCCCCTAGACGTCCGCGACAGGCGCGCCGGGCGCCGCGAACGAGATCCCGGACGCGCCGGGCGCGTATGCTGCGCCCGGCATGCGTACGCGATCCCTCCTTCCCGTTCTCGCGCTGGCGCTCGTGGCCTGCGGCGGCGACGTCTCCTTCACCTTCCGGAGCGCCATCGACTTCCAGCTCGACACGGCGGATCTCGACGTCCCGGCGGACTACCAGGGCGGCGGCACGGTGGCGTCCATCCCCTGCAGCGGCATGTGCCCGACCATCGAGGGGGTGACCTCGGAGTGCGTCGACTCGGTCTGCGACCCGGACCCGATCCTCACGCTCGTCGACCTCGGGGTCCTCGACGTGAGCGACGAGGTCGAGGAGGCCGAGGGGACCCCGCTCTCGAGCGTCGACACGGTCGAGCTGATCGAGGTCGACTACGAGGTGACGCGGAACACGCTCGGCGTGGACCTCGAGCCTGTCGAGGTCTTCTGGACCATCGACTCCGACGTGGCCGGAAGCGACCTCCGGCTCCTCGCGATCTTCCCGGCGACGGCCGCGGACGCCACGCCTTCGGGGAGCGGCACGCTCGACCCGGCGGGCAGCCGGGAGCTCACGGAGTTCTTCGAGGGGGGCGGCCGGCAGCTGCGCTTCTTCGCGCGCGGCGGGACGGACCTCTTCCCCGGGGGCCCGCTTCCCGACGGCATCTTCGACGTGCGCGTGCTGCTTCGGCTCCGCGTCGTCGGCAGCGTGTTCTGACGCGCCCGAGAACGACACGGTCCGGCGGCCCCGAAGGACGCGCCGGACCGTGGGCGTCATGTGCCGCGCCTCGGGGCGCGGCGGGCGATCACTTCAGCTTGCCGTCGGCGTCGAGCTTGCCCTGCGCCTTGAGGGCCTTGGCGAGCGCGTCGCCGTCCTTGATGTTCCAGCCGTAGCCGACCTGGGCGTCGACGAGGCCCTTGGTGCCGTCGCCCACGAGGCCATCGACGGTGTAGCCGAAGAGCGTCTGCAGCTGGACCACGGCGATGAGCGTCTGGTCACCGAAGGCGCCGTCCGCGTCCACGTCGAAGCCGAGCTGGCCGAGCTTCTGCTGGAATTCCTTGACCTCGCCGCCGTTCGAGCCGCGCTTGAGCAGTGCCATGTCTTCTCTCCCTGGTTGCGTCGCCGCGACCTTCCGCCGCGAGCGCGGGGGAGCATCGCAGAGATCCGGGACGCTTGCGCCCCTTTCTCGGGACGGACGCGCGACGTGGAAGATTCAGGGTGGAGGCCGCCGCCGGATCAGTTCCGGGGCGTCATCTGGAAGGGCTGGCTGAGCTCCGCACAGCCGCCCTCCGGGGCCGGGAAGCGCCAGGTCGACGCGACGCGGCGCACGCAGGCGAAGACGTCGTTGTCGCGCAGCGAGCCGCTTACGCGAACATTGTTCACCGAGCCGTTGCTCTGCACCTTGAGGCGCACGTTCAGCGAGCCCTGGAGCAGGTTGTTCGCCTTGAGGCCGCGCTCGTAGCAGGCGCGGACCTGGGGCCGGTAGCCCGCGATCACCCCGGCGACGCGGCGCGTGTCGAGCGTGCCGGTGCACGCCCGCGCGGCGCGCATGCCGGAGCTCATCATGGTCGGCGCCTCGGGCTCCGGCGTGGCCTCGGGCTCGGGCTCCGGCTCGGGCTCGGGGATCTCGTCCGGGAGCTCGATCTGCGGCTGGTAGCCCGTCGGACGCACCGGCTGCGGCCCCAGGTCCGGGGCCTCGGCGATGGCGTCCCCACCGTCGTCGTCGTCGCCCATCAGCATGTAGAGCCCGCCCGCACCGAGCAGGAGGAGGAGGCCGAGGATGGCGTACTTGGCCCCTCCGCCGGAGGAGGGAAGCGGGGGTTGGGTGTCGCTCATGTCACGCGTCGCTCAGGTGTCGGGGCCCGTGCCGGGGCGCAGCATAGCGACCGAACCCCAGTGCACCAGTCCCCGGCCGGGAGGGAGCCCACCGCGGGCCGCCCGGGTCAGCCGAAGGTCGGGGTCACGAAGGGCTCGGACGGCTTCGCGAAGAAGAAGCCCTGAAACAGGTCGCAGCCGAGGCCGAGGAGGGCGCCGAGCTCGTCGGCGGTCTCCACGCCCTCGGCGACGACCTCCATGCCCATATCGGCGCAGAGCGTCGTGATCGAGCGGACGACCTTCTGCTTCGTGGCGGACTTCTCGACATCGCGCACGAGCGTCATGTCGAGCTTCACCACGTCCGGCTCGAGCTCGGCGAAGGAGTTCAGCCCGGCGTAGCCCGCCCCGAGGTCGTCGACGGCGATGGAGAAGCCCATCTCCCGGAGCCGGGCGATGCAGGCGTGCGCGTCCTTCACGTCGTCGAGGGCCGCGCGCTCCGTGATCTCGAGCACGACGCGCTCGGCCAGGCGCGCCATCGGCGCCTCCGGGTCGTAGAGCGTCTCGTCCTCGAGGTCGCGCACGTGGAGGTTGAAGAAGAGGCGCGTGGACGGATCGGCCTCGAAGAAGGGCGTGGGCGTGAGCTGGCGGATGACCTTGCCGAGCTCTCCCGTCGAGGCGAGGCGCTCGGCGGCGTCGAAGAGCGCACCGGGGTGCGGGAGCGCCGGCTCGCGGCTGCGCACGAGCGCCTCGTAGCCCGTCACCGAGCGGTCCGAGTACCGGACGATGGGCTGGTAGGCCATCCAGAGCTTCTGGAGCGCCTGGTCGAAGCTCCGGCGGAGCCCGTCGTGATCGTCCTGCTCCGCCTTGAGCGACTCGAGGGCCTCGACGGCCGAGCGCTGAAGCGAGAGGGCCCGGCGGCGGCGCACGGCCGCGGCCACGACGCTCCGAAGCTCGTCGAGGTCGACGGGCTTCAGCAGGTAGCGCATGGCGCCATGGTCCATGGCCTGGATCGCCGTCTCGATGGTCGGCATGCCCGTGATGAGCACGATAGGCATGTCCTCGTCGAAGGCGTGGACCCGGTCGATGACCTCGATCCCCGTCATGCCCGGGAGCGCGATATCGCTCACGACGACGTGGTATCCGCCGTCCTCGAAGGAGCAGATCGCGTCCTCGCCCGTGTGGGCGACGTCGACCTCGTACCCGTCGCGCGTGAGTGCGCGGGCGAACGTCCGGAGCAACGCGTCGTCGTCGTCCACGAGCAAGATCCGCCCGCGGAGAGACGTCGTGAGCGACGGTGCGTTCGAAGCGGCAGCGCCCGTAGACATCATCCTACCGCTTTGGAACGGATGAGGGTCCCTGGGCTTGAGGGGCGGACCCCGCGCGGACGGGGGTTCATCACTCCCCAGCTGGGGACGCGGCTCAGCCCTTCATGATTCGGACGGCGTTCGCGACGTCGTCCGTGCTGCCGATGAGGAGCGCCGTGCGCTGGTGGAGCGCGGTCGGCTCCACGTCGAGCACGCGCTGGTCCCCCGTCGACGCGGCGCCGCCGGCGGCCTCGGTCACGAAGGCGAGCGGCGAGGCCTCGTAAAGCAGCCGGAGCTTGCCCTGCGTGTTCTTCGCGTCCGTCGGATAGACGAAGATGCCGCCGTTCAGGAGCGTCCGGTGCACGTCGGCGACCATCGCGCCGATGTAGCGGAGGCGCTTGGCCTTCCGGTCCCCCTCGGGCTTCTTCACCCAGTCGACCCAGCGGCGAACGCCCGCGTCCCACTTGTGATAGTTGCCCTCGTTGATCGAGTACGTGTCGCCGTGCGTGGGGATGCGGATGTTCGGGTGGCTGAGGAAGAACTCGCCGATGGACGGGTCGTAGGTGAACCCGTGCACGCCGTCCTCCGGGCCCATCGAGTACACGAACATGTTCGAGGACCCGTAGATGACGTAGCCGGCGGCGACGATGTCCTTGCCCGGCTGGAGCAGGTCCTCGAGGGTCCCGCGCGTCCCCTCCGGCGTCTTCCGACGGTGGATCGAGAAGATCGTCCCGATCGACGCGTTGATGTCGATGTTCCCCGAGCCGTCGAGGGGATCGAACTGGAGCACGTACTTCCCGCAGGGGAAGGGCTCCGGGATGGCGATGGGATCCTCGACCTCCTCGGAGCCCATCACCGCGACGCAGCCGCCCTGCTGCACGCAGCGGATCAGCGTCGTGTTCGCGAAGATGTCGAGCTTCTTCACCTCCTCGCCCTGCACGTTCACGTCGCCGGTGAGCCCCAGGATGCCCGCGAGGCCGGCCTTGCTGACCTGGCTGGCGATGATCTTCGCGGCCAGCGAGAGCTGCGAGAAGAGCGAGGTGAGCTCGCCGCTCGCGTGCTGGAGCGTCCGCTGGCGATGAATGAGGTGCTGCTCGAGGGTCTGGCCCGGGATCGCCGGGAGGCTGACGGGGGCGGCGGAGGTCGTCATGGGCGTCGTGCTAACGCCCGGCGCGGACAATTGCCATGGAGCGGCTTGCGCGCGCTCTCCCTCGCGCACGCCGGGGGCGGACGCCGATCGTGTCGAGGGCTCGCCGCGGCGCGCACCGAAACCGCACCGTCGTCTTCGAGTAGCCGGCGTCAGAGCACGCTGCCGGTCCAGGGCGGCGGCGGCGCGGGCTCCGGCGCGGGCGTCGGCACGGGGGCCGGGCGGCGCGGCTCGGGACCGCGCATGGGCGCCGGCTCGGGGGCGGGCTCGAC
>JBCDGX010000536.1:0-4646 GCA_038750805.1 Myxococcota bacterium | reverse complement strand
CTCGGCGATGCTGCTCTCGCGCGCGGAGATCGCCCTCCCGACGGTGAACTCGATCACCCACCCGATCCTCCGCGGCGTGTTCATTCGCCGGCAGATCGCCTGCGATCTCCTGCCCAACGCCCCCGCCGGCGCCATGGACGACCTCCCCTCCGTCGACCGGCAGGTCACGGGCTCGCGGGAGGCCACGGAGCAGCTCACCTCGGCCGGTGCCTGCGCGACCTGCCACTCGCAGATCAACCCGACGGGCTTCGCCCTCGAGGCCTTCGACGCCATCGGCGGCTTCCGCACCGAGGAGCCGCTCTTCGACGGCTCCGGCGCGACGACGCGGGTGCTTCCCATCGACGACGAGGTCGTCATCCCGGAGACTCCCCAGTCCATTTCTGGGGGCGCCGAGCTCGCGGAAGCGCTATGGGAATCGGAGAAGGTCGGCGCGTGCTTCGCCCGACACTACGTTCGTTTTACGCTCGGCCGTACGGAGCGTCCGGGGCAGGACGGCTGTCTGCTGGCGGAGGTCGACGACGCCGTCGACGCCGACCGGCCGCTCCGTGAGGTCCTAAGCCTGGTGCTCCTTCACCCCGATTACCGCGTGCGAGCGGAGAACTGACAATGACGGTACGCAAGTTCGGACGACGTTGGATGCTCATCGGGGGCGGCGCCGCTCTGGCGATTCCGGCCCTTCCCAGCCTGCTGCGCCCGAGCCGGGCGAGGGCGCAGGACGGCGCCGCGCCTCGGCGCATGGTCGTATTCAACACCGAGCACGGCGGCATCTGGAACGAGACCATGTACCCGGCGACGCTGCCCTCGCAGCCGCTCGCGCACCCGCTCCACACCGTGCACCAGTCGCCGCTGACCTCGCGCCTCGAGGGGAGCGAGCGCGTCATCTCGGACCTGCTCCGCGCCCCGGCCTCGAGCCTCTCCGAGGCCCTCGTCGGGAAGATGAATCTCCTCCGCGGCATGGACGTGCCCTTCTACTACGGCCACGCTCGGCACTCGCTCGGCAACTACGGGCGGATGTCCAACGACAACACTGGTCCCGAGGACCGGGAGACGGCCGACCGGGTGCTGGCCCGCACCGCGCTCTACGATGGCGTGCCGCGGCAGCGGGTCATGAACTTCAGCTACCAGGGCCTGAGCATCGAGCTCACGAACCCCGGCGCCGGCCCCTCGGGCGGGGTCCAGCCCACGGCCGAGGTCAGCGCGCAGGCGGTCTTTGACGCGGTCTTCGTCCCTGACGTCGGGCCGTCGGATGAGCCGCCCCGGCCGCCCCCCATCGACGCGGTCTTCGAGAGCTACCAGCGCCTCCAGAGCGGGGCCTTCGGTCCGGCGTCGCGTCTCGGGCGGGCCGACCGGCAGCGCCTCGAGCGCTACATGGACCGGCTCAGCGACATTCGCGCCGCGCTCAGCTCCGGCGTCGGCGCGCAGTGCAGCGACGTCGTCTACCGGGACGACTACCCGGGCACGTCGCGCTACACGCGTGACAACTACCAGCTCATCAACACCATCATCACCGCGGGCTTCATGTGCGACTCGAGCCGCCTGGCGGTGATTCGACCCTCCGACGATTTCGACACGGGCGCCGAGTCCGACGGTGGCTTCCACGAGGTCGCCCACAACGCGGCCAGCCTGGCGGACGAGGGCCGCTCGCGGCGCCTGGCCGGCATCCTGAACGACGCCAACCGACGCTTCTTCCGCGAGGCCTTCCTGGACCTCGTGACGAAGCTTGACGGCATCAGCGAGGGCACCGGCACCATGCTCGACCAGTCGCTGGTCTGGTGGGTGCAGGAGGCCGGCCCGAAGACGCACGATGGCGACTCCATCCCGGTCGTCACGGCCGGCAGCGCCGGCGGCCGCTTCAACACCGGTCAGTACTTCGACTTCCGCGACCGTGGCCCGAACTCATCCTTCCTCCGCGAGGAGGAGCGGATCCTCTCGAACGAGGGCCGGCAGGTGGGCATCTGCTTCTTCCAGTGGACGACCACCTACCTCGACGCCTTCGGCGTGCCCCGCGAGGCCTGGCAGGTGCCCGGCCGGACGGCCTTCTCGGGCATGATCCCGCCTTGGCACGACGGCTACGACCAGGCCGCCATGGACCGGAGCTGCTCCGAGCCCATCCCCGGCCTGCTCGCCGCCTGAGGGGCGCGGGGCCGCGGAAACGGTCGGAGGACCGGCGAGCGCGCGTCCCCAGCTCGCTGAGCTACTAAATCGGCGCCGGCGGGAGCAGGCAGAAGGCGCGGCTCTCGACGGCGAGGCCGCCGCGCTCGTCGCGCACCGAGAACCAGAGGCGCTCGAGGCTTCCGGAGAGGTCCAGCGTGCGCTCCTCGGAGGTCGCCGGCGTGTACTCGGTGTCCTCGACCACGTCGTCGCGCTCGAGGAAGAGGAAGTTCGCCTGCACCTCGCCGCTCGTGATGAGCAGGGCGACCTGCATGTCCTCGACGGTCGCGATGGGCTGGTCGTCGGCGCCCTCGCGGAAGAAGTCCTCGAAGGTCTCGGGGGCCCCCTCGACGATGAGATCGACGGCGTCCCCATCGACGCGCAGCGTGACGAGCTCGGCCATCTCCGCGCAGGGCGTCCCCGGCACGGCGCCCGGGTCCGGCCCCATGAGCTGACCGTCGAGCTCCACCTGAACGAGCGAGAGCGGTCGCGTGTTGGTGTCGTCCTCCTCGAGCTGCACGGGGATCCGGCTCTGCACGAGCTCCCCGGTGCCGACGCCCCCGGCGCAGACCTCGAGGCTCCCGTCCAGCGGCTGCGTCGGATCGAGGGCGCTGCTCAGGAGCTCGGGGTCGACCACTCCGCCGGCGCAGGTCGCGGCGATGACCAGGACGGTGGTTCCGTCCGCAGCCTCCGGCGGAATCGGGAAGGAGACGACGGGAAAGGCCGGCGCCGTCGAGCGGTCGGCGAGGAGCGCGAAGATCCCGCCCGTCGGATCGCTCTCGTCCCCGGCGCAGAAGGGGATGCCGAAGCCGACGTCGACGCCGAAGCAGGCGATGCCCTGGAAGTCCACGTCGAGGCTCTCCTCCGGGAAGGCGAAGGGCACGGTGATCGTGAGGGTCTCGCCGGGCGCGGGGGTGGTGCGCTCGGGGTCGCCCTCGACGCTCAGATCGAAGCCGAGGATGCGCGGGCGCGTGACCAGGGAAACGGGATCGACGTCGTCGCCGCAGCCGACGACTCCCGTGAGCACCAGGGCGGTGAGCAGCAGGCGGCGCATCAAATCTCTCCTCGAATCCCGAGCGCCGGGATGATCGGAAGACCACTCACGGACGTGGTCTGAGCGGGATCGTAGTCGTAGTTGAAGGCGAGGCCTTCCTGGTTGAGCCGGTTGTACACGTTCTGGATGTCCAGGAAGAGGGCCAGTCGCCACGAGTCGAACACCCACTTCTTCTCCACGCGGATGTCCAGGCGATGGAAGTTCGGGTTGCGCACGCTGTTGATGCGCCCGTCGACCGGCTGGTAGACGTTGTTGAAGGCATCGTAGACGCCACGGAGGACGGGCGTCGACGGGTTGCCGCTGACGAGACGCATGGTGGCGCCGAGGCTCCAGTTCTTCGGCAGGTTGTAGACGCCGCTTAGCGTGAAGATGTGCGTCTGGTCGAAGTCGAAGAGGCGGAACTCGTCCCCCGGCCGGTCGCGCCGCTCGCTCCGACTGATCGTGTAGCTGAGGTAGGCGAAGAAGGGCCGTCCCGGCCGCTGCTCGAGCTTTCCGCTGATCTCCGCGCCGTAGATGCGGCCCACGCCGGCGTTGTCGAAGAAGGGATCGACGCCGCTCTCCGTCGAGACCACCCGGTCCCAGAGGTACTTGTAGAAGCCATCGACGCCGACGCGGAAGCCCTCGAGGATCTCGTATTCGAAGCCGGCGCCGACGTGTACCGAGTGGATCATGTCGAGGTCCGGGTTGCCCACCTCGGCGGCGGACTCGTTGAACTCCGGCGGCTGGCTGTAGAGGCCGACGCCGGCCTTCAGGCGCAGGCTCTCGGTGGTGTCCCAGTTGGCGACGAGGCGCGGGTCGAAGGCATAATCTTGGGTGCGGTCGTCGTAATCGAAGCGCAGCCCGGCGATGAGCTGGACGTCGCTGGTCGGCCGGAACTCGTTCTCGATGTAGGCGCCCGGCCGGCCGGCGATCTCGGTGAGCTCGGTCGTCGAAATCTCCGCCGAGGCCAGCGAGTCGAAGTTGCCGGCGCCCTCCTGCTGCTGCTGCGGCGGGCCCGTGAAGGTGATCTGGAAGGGCAGCATCAGAAGATCGACGCCGTAGGTCACCTTGTAGCGGTCACTGATGCGCTGCCGGACCTCGGTGCGGAGGGTGTCCGCGAGCTCCCAGGTGGACCAGATCTCCTCGAAGCCGGCGCGCCCGCCGAGCCACGACTGCAGCGCCGCCACGACCTGCGGGGGCCGGGTGTCGGTCGCGCCTTCGCTCCAGTTGGCCCACGACTCGTTCGCGGCCACGGCGATGGCGCCGAGGATCCGGTCTACTGCCTGGCCGCTCACGAGCGCGAGCTCCACGAGATGCCGCGGCTCCTCGACGGCCTCCCAGGCCATGCGCGGGTCTCGCCCCTGGGCGTCGACGATCGCCGCGAGCGCGTCGCTGCGGAGCGGCCCACGGTCGGGGATGGTCAGCCAG
Organism: Myxococcota bacterium; assembly: GCA_038750805.1. Classification (GTDB taxonomy): domain Bacteria; phylum Myxococcota_A; class Polyangia; order Polyangiales; family Houyiibacteriaceae; genus CALCTH01. Next base: position 34 of record JBCDGX010000536.1, on the reverse strand, counting down.
CGCGCCTGGGTCATCGGCCGGATCCTACACGTAG
>JBCDGX010000535.1:0-4651 GCA_038750805.1 Myxococcota bacterium | reverse complement strand
GACATGCACCACGGCGACGTCCTCCCCCGGGAGGACACCGTGCGAGAGCAGCGCCCAGGCCCCCTCTGCGGTGAAGACGCCGGGACGGTCCGCTCCGGGCAAGGGAAGGGAGGCAGGCGTCGCCCCCGGGGCAAGGACGAGGCGGCGCGCCCGAATGCGGGTGACGCCTCGACGGTCCCCCACGAGGTACCAGCGCAGCTCCGAGGCCGCCTCCTCGCGGCCACCCGAGAAGCCGGCGCCCACCTCGTCCCAGAGACCGAGCGCGCTCGCCGCAAAGGCACGTTGCACCGGCGGACCCAGCGCGGCGACGGGCAGCCCACGAAGCCGAGCCGCCCCGCCAGGTACGGGCTCCTCGTCGACGATGAGCACACGCGCTCCGCCCGCGGCGGCGGCGTTGGCCGCGGCGACACCGGCCGGTCCCGCGCCGACCACGAGCACGTCCACGTCCCGCTCCCTCGGCGCGACCGGAGGCACGGCCTCGTCCGGAAGCGTGCCCACGCCGGCGATGCGTCGCGCCACCTTCTGCATGAGCTCGTTCACGGGCCGGAAGCGCGTGAACATGTGGTGGTGGTCCATGCCCTCGGGGAAGAACCAATCGGTCGCGGCGAGGAGGTCCGCCTCCGCGCTGCCCACCACGTTCTGCGTTTCGACGCGGAGGCCGCTCGTCGCCGGGGTCCGGCAGGTCGCGACGTTCGGGCGTCCGTCGACGCGCATGAGGCAACCCTCGCAGCGGCCGCGGAAGCACACGGCGCCACGGGGCCGGTGGTACTTCACGCTCCGGCCGAGCACGAGGCGCCCCGCCGCGGCCAGCGCCACGGCCACCGGCTCGCCCCGGGCCGCGCGCACGGGCGCGCCGTCGACCTGGAGGACGACCGTGTCTCCGAGGGGCCCCATGCGCCGCGGCGGCATGGCGTGAAGCTACGGTCGCTTCCCCGCGGCGGGGAAGACCGGAGGGCCGCAAAACGCACGGGGCCACGGCCGGGCACGCGCGCGTCACCCGCGCACGCGCATTGCCCTGTAGCCTCCCGCCCATGAGCCGCCCTCGCCCCGAGCCCTCCGACGCCTTCGTCTTCTTCGGCGCCACCGGGGACCTCGCCTACAAGAAGATCTTCCCGGCGCTTCAACAGCTCGTGAAGCGGGGCAAGCTGGACGTGCCCGTCGTGGGCGTCGCCAAGTCCGGCTACGACCGCGACGCGCTGATCGCCCGCGCCCGGAAGAGCCTCGAAGAGCACGGCGACGGCGTCGACGAGGACGCCTTCGCCGAGCTCGTGAAGCGCATGGACTACGTCGATGGCGACTACGCGGACCCGGAGACCTTTCGGGAGGTGAGCCGACGCCTCGCGCGAGCGGAGCGCCCGGCCCATTACCTGGCGATCCCGCCGAGCATGTTCGGTACCGTGGTCGAGCAGCTCCACGCTGCCGGCAACCTCGAACAGGCGCGGGTCATCGTCGAGAAGCCCTTCGGGCGCGACCTGGCGAGCGCGCGCGAGCTGAACGCGATCCTCGCGCGGCGACTTCCCGAGGAGCGGATCTTCCGCATCGACCATTACCTCGGGAAGGAGGCGGTGCAGAACATCCTCTACTTCCGCTTCGCCAACGCCTTCCTCGAGCCGGTGCTCAACCGCTACTACGTCGAGAACGTCCAGGTGACGATGGCCGAGTCCTTCGGCGTGAAGGGTCGGGGCGCGTTCTACGAGGAGGCAGGCGTCATCCGTGACGTCATCCAGAACCACCTTCTCCAGGTGGTGAGCTACGTCGCGATGGAGGCGCCCTCGAGCACCTACCCGGAGGCGATCCGCGACGAGCAGGCAAAGGTCCTCCGGACGGTTCGACCCATCAGCCCGGACAGCGTGATCCTCGGTCAGTTCCGCGGTTACCGGGACGAGCCGGGCGTATCCCGGACCTCCGACGTGCCGACCTACGCGGCGCTCCGCATGTACGTCGACTCGTGGCGCTGGCAGGGCGTGCCCTTCATCGTGCGCGCGGGGAAGAGCCTGAAGCAGACGGTCACGGAGGTGACCATCGAGCTGAACACGCCGCCGCCGGTGGTCTTCCACGAGCCCGTCCCCTCCATCGGCAACTACGTCCGCTTCCGCATGAGCCCGGAGGTGATCATCGCGCTCGGTGCGCGCGCCAAGCGCGCCGGCGAGGGCATGGCGGGCGAGCACGTGGAGCTCAGCGTCGCCCACGAGCCGGCCCAGGGAGAGGGCGGCCGCATGGACGCCTACGAGCGCCTCCTCGGGGACGCCATGGCCGGCGACTCCACGCTCTTCGCACGGCAGGACCTGGTCGAGGCGGCCTGGGGCATCGTCGACCCACTCCTCGGCGGCGACCACGAGATGTACGAGTACGAGCCGGGCACCTGGGGCCCGCCGCACGCGGACAAGCTGACCGCAGCCATCGGCGGCTGGAACAACTTCTGAGCGGCGCGCCATACGGAGGCTACGGCGGGCGAGCGCCGCAGGTCCTCGCCCGGCGGCGCCTCAGGGGCAGATGCCGTCGAGCGAGAGCGACGTGCTCTCTTCGAAGACCGGCGGCCCCATCGGGTCGGGCATGGACATGCGCCAGATGCGGCCTTCGGCATGGATGGGCACGCCCATGCGCCAGCCCGCGGGGGGGCCGGTGAAGCCGGTCTCGCTGCGCGAGGTCGCGCGTACGCCGAGGCGGAGGGGGCCCGTGCCCACGGGGAGGTCGTCGTCCGGCCGAAGACCACGCAGGCCGGGACCAAACGTCTGCGTCACGGCGCCGGAGGCCTCCACCACGACGCGCTCCTCGTCGGAAGCCGTCAGGGGATCGTCCGGCGTGTAGGTCACGCTCATGCGCTGGACGACCACGCCCGCACCGCCGTCGAGATCGCGGGTCGTACCGATGCCCCGCTGGCACGCCCGCTGAAGCTCGACGAGCCCGCCCGAGAGCTCTGGCTCGCGAAAGAGGGCGATGCCCCCGGAGAGCGCCCGATACCCGACCTCGTCGTCCACCGGCCAGGGTGGACGCCCCGGGGTCCCGCACGCGTGCTGGCTGTTCCAGAACCAGATGGTCTGAATCCCCGTCGTGGGGGTGCCCGTCGGTCCGCCGCCGCTCCCGAGGAGGAGCTCCCATTCGCCGAGCGCCGTCTCGAAATCGGTGCCGCCGTCGGGACGCGCCTCGACGCGAAGCTCCACCTCGAAGCGCGTCGCGCCCCAGCCGGCGTTGAGCATCGGGAGGTCGAACCAGACCGCGCCGCTCTGGTCCGGGCTCGTGCCGTCGAGGAGCTCGAACCAGAGCTCGTTCCCCGGCCGGAGCACCCCCGTGCACGTGGCCGCCCCGCTGAGCCCCGTGGCCGGCGGACAATCGAGCAGCGGTGCGGAGGCCCCGAGCGGAAGCGAGCGCTCCTCGTCGAAGGTCCCGTCCCCGTCGTCGTCGCAGTAGTTGCAGAGCTCTTCGGGGGCGCGGCACACGCCGAGGGCGCACTCCGCCGAGCAGAGCTGGCTGCCGGCGGTGCCGCAGGCGGTAGTGCAGGTCGGCGCGGTCCCGAACTCGCACTCGAAGACGTCGTCGACGGCGCCGTTCGCGTCGTCGTCGCAGCCGTTGCAGACCTCCGCCTCGGTCGCGCAGACGTCGAAGCTCTCGCAGGCCACGCAATCCTGGGTGCCCGCGAGGCCGCACGCCGTGAGGCAGGGCCGGGTCGTTCCCGCGGGACATACCACGACGCCGTCGATGAGGTCGTCGACGAGCGAATCGCAATCGTCGTCGATGCCATTGCAGGTCTCGGGCGCGCCCGGAAAGACCGAAGGCGCCGCGTCGTCGCAATCGCCGGTGCGCGTACCGAAGCCCGGGGCCCCCGCGCAGCCGAAGGAAGCGGCATCGCCGACGCCCACCCCGTCTCCGTCGCCATCGGGGTAGAGAGGCACCTGAACGCCCTCGTCGATGAGCCCATCGCAGTCGTCATCGATGGCGTTGCACACGTCGGGGACGACCGGCGACACGCCGGGGGCGGAGTCGTCGCAGTCGCGGCCGCAGGCGAGACGTCCCGCCGCGTCGACGTTGCAGCACGCCGCGCTGACCACGCCATCTTCGTCGGCGTCGAGGTCCCCGAGCGTCGTGGGATCGCAGTCCTCGTCGATGCCCTCGGCGTCACAGACCTCCGTCGCGCCCGGGAAGCGGCTCGCGTCCGCGTCGTCGCAATCGGCGCCCCCGCAGCGGAAGTCGGTCACGCCGTCCCCGTCGGCGTCCGGACAGCCCGTATCGAGGCACGTCTCCATCGCCTCGTTGCACGCGAGGGAGCAGGGCGGCGCGCCGGCCACGCAACCGAGGGGATTCGCCGAGGTCGACGCGGGGTTGCAGCGCTCGGGCCCGGTGCAGAAGAGGCCATCGTCGCAGTCCGCGTCGCTTCGGCACGAGGGAATCGCACCGTCGCCGCCTCCCATCGGAGCGGCGTCTCCGCAGCCGGCGAGGAGGGCGAGCGCGGAGGCCACCAAGACGCGATGCATGCCAACCAGCGTGCCACGAGCCGCTTTCGAGTTGAACGCGGCTCGCGTTCGGCGGCCCGCGACGACGCCGCGTCGACGAAAGTCGGCGCCGCGGCCTCGCCGAACCGTCCACGATTGCGTACGTTCTCCAGGTGGACGAGCAGCATTACGACTGGGTGATCGTCGGCTCCGGCTTCGGCGGG
>JBCDGX010000534.1:0-4663 GCA_038750805.1 Myxococcota bacterium | reverse complement strand
CGAGGACCTCTGCACCCTGGACCTCCTCCGGATCCGCGCGCGCGTGACGGCGCAGCAGCGGGCCATGAGCGTGGTGGTGGCGGACCAGATCCTCGCGCTTCGACGCCGGGCCCGGCGCGAGCGCGAGGGGCGCGGGCGCCCGGTCGTCGCACCGGAGCCCGTCGCCGCGGCGGACTCCCCACCGCGAGCCTCGGCCCCGCCGACCGCGCGGCGCGTCCCGGGAACTCGCGGCGTGCTCGGGAGCGTGCCGCTCTCGGTGCTCCGTTTCGTCGCCCAGCGCTACGGCGAGCGCGCCCTCCGCTCCGTTCTCCAATCGCTCCGCGGCCCGACGGCGCGGGTCTTCGCGTCCGGCGTCGGGGCCGAGGACGAGGTGCCCTACGAGGCGCTGAACGCCCTCGTCGCCGCCGTGGACCGGGCCCTCGGCGCCGACGACCTGCACCTCGTCGTGCAATGCGGGAAGGCCGGCGCCGAGGGCGCCTTCGAGCGCATGCAGGTGCCCGGGGCTCCGGGGTCGGCGCCGGAGCGACTCCTGCGCGCCATGCCGGGCGTGCTCGCGGAGCTGGTGCGCGGGGTGTCGCTTCGGACGCTGACACTCGGACGCGGGCACGCGCGCGTCGAGCTCGACGAGCGCGGCGAGTCCTCGCTGACGTTCTGCGTGTTTCTGATCGGCTTCCTCGACCGCAGCCTCGAGCGCTTCGGCGCCCGCGACATCGAGGTCTCGATGATCACGAGCCGGGCCCTCGGCGACGACGATTGCGTCTTCGAGATCAGCTGGATCTGAGGCCCGGCGCGGGGGAAGGTGCGCGCGGATGATCCTCCGCAGCGAGACCGTCGAGCAGATCATCGACGGCGCCTGGCGCGGCACCTTCGTGAAGGATGTCGTGATGACGCCCGGGCAGCCCATCGGCATGGTGCGCAAGCGCCGGGCGGGCGGAGGCCCGACGCGCGGCGTCGTGCTCCTCGTGCACGGCTTCGGGCAGAACCGCTACGCCTGGCACATCAGCCGGAGGAGCTTCTCGGCCTACCTGGCCGAGCGCGGCTGGGACGTGTTCAACGTGGACCTGCGCGGCCACGGTCGCTCCATCGCCTTCGATGGCAAGCGGCCGGAGGTGCTGGACGAGTACATCCACGAGGACGTGCCCGCCTGCGTGGACGAGGCCCTTCGCCTCGGCGGTCACGACGAGGTCGTGCTCGTCGGGCACTCCATGGGCGGCATCGTCAGCTATTGCGCGGCGGCGACCGCGCTGAAGGGGCGCGTCCGCGCCATCGCCTCCATCGGCTCCCCCTACCGCTTCGGGGAGGGGCACGCGGCGCTCAAGCTCCTTCGGACGGCGCTTCATGCCGCGCGGGCCACGGGGGCCCTGGACTCGAACCCCTACCTCCCCATGCGCTGGCTCGGGCGGCATCTGAAGCGGCGAAAGCGCCTCTGGGACAGCCCGCTCCTGCCGGCGCCGGTGCGCGCCTGGCGGCCGGGAGCCGTGGAGGACGAGGTGCTCGACGAGTACCTCGCGGCGGCCTTCGAGCCGACGCACCTCGGCATCGCCTTCGACATCCTGGCCGGGGGCGACCGCATCGTGCTCCGGAGCGGCGACGGCGCCCTCGACTACGGCGCGGCCTTCGAGGCCCTCGACGTGCCGCTCATGGTCGTGGCCGGCGACGTCGACGACCTCGCGCCGCCGGCCTCGGTGAAGCCGGCCTTCGAGCGGAGCGGCAGCACCGACAAGCACTTCCGGGTCTTCCCGCTCGGCCACGCGGACCTGATCATCGGTCGCGAGGCGCCCACGACGGTGTGGCCGGCCATCGGCGACTTCCTCGAGGCGCGCTGAGCGGCCTGCCCCGGGAAGAAATCGCGCCCGCCGCCCGTAGATCGGCGGACCGGGGGGAACTTCTCGGGACACGGGATGTCCAAGGCCTGCGCCGGCCCCGGTGTCGGTTCGGGGTCACGCCAACGAGGAGCGAAGCGAGGGATGGAGCTGAGGGTCAACGCGGTCGTGCTGGTGGTGCTCGCCACCGTCTGGGGAACGCTGACGGCGCGGACCCCGATCGCCCCCCTCGAGCCCTCCGCCACGCATCCCGGCCTCCGCGAGCTCGCCCGCCTCGAAGACCGGGTGGCCCACCATCCCGACGATCCCGTCCTCGTTCGACGCCTCGCCGAGGCCTACCTCGACATGAACCGGCCCGGGCTGGCCGTCGCGACGCTTCGGGCGGCCGAGCCCGAGCTCCTCGAGCGGCCCACCATCGCGCACCGGCTGGCGGAGGCCTACGAGCGGAGCGGTCGCGTGGAGGACGCGCTCGCGACGGCGGACCTCGCGCTCCGGCGCTGCGCCCGGGCCCTCGGGACCCGCGCGAGCGCGACGCCGGTCCCGCGGCACGGCTGCGACGCCCGCGCGCACGCGGTCCTCGGCATCCATCGGGAAGCGCTCGCCCACCTCGTCGCCTGGGGCGTCGAACGCCCCGGGAGCGACCCGCGCACTGCCGACGCCTACGCGCTGGCCACCCGGCGGGCTCGGGTCGCGTTCATAACGCCGTAATTCGGGCGATCTCCCCTTTACCCCGGGGGGCGCGGGCACCAGGGGGCGGTCGTGGCGAAGCCGAGCCAGGGACTCCCCTACTTCCTCACGAGCAAGCTGACGGGCGCGCTCCTCCTCATGGGTGCGGCCGTGGCGGCGCTCGTCTGGGCGAACTCGCCCTTCGCGGAGGGGTACCGGGGGCTCTTCAGCACGACCCTCGGGGTCTTCTTCGGCGAGTACGGCCTCAAGAAGCCGCTGGTCCTGTGGATCAACGACGGCCTGATGGGTGTCTTCTTCTTCTACGTGGGCCTCGAGATCAAACGCGAGGTCCGCATCGGCGAGCTCTCGACGCCCCGGAAGGTGGCCCTCCCGGGCTTCGCGGCCCTCGGGGGCATGGTGGCGCCGGCTCTCCTCTTCTGGGCGCTCACGACGGGGACGCCGGCGGTGCGCGGCTGGGGCATCCCCATGGCCACGGACATCGCCTTCGCCCTCGGCGTGCTCGCCATGCTCGGCAAGCGGATCCCGACGAGCCTGAAGGTCTTCCTGACGGCCCTGGCCATCGTCGACGACATCGGCGCCGTGACCGTGATCGCGCTCTTCTACACGGAGCAGGTCGCGCTCCTCTCGCTCGGCATCGGGGCGGCGCTCCTCCTTGTCGGGACGATCCTGAACCGGCTCCAGGTGCGCCACGTGGGCATCTACTTCGCCCTCGGCCTCCTCGTCTGGCTGGCGTTCCTGAAGTCCGGCGTGCACGCGACCATCGCGGCCCTGCTCATGGCCTTCACCATCCCCTCGCGGAGCAAGATCGACGGCCAGGCCTTCGCCGACTCCGTCGAGAAGGAGCTCGGCGACCTCCGCGCTACGGGGCTCCCCGAGCTCGGCGAGGTGAACTCCCTCGAGCAGCAGGAGAACATCGACGCGCTCGCGGGCACGCTCGGTCGGGCGAGCTCACCGCTCATCCAGCTCGAGCATGCGCTCGTGCCGGTCGTCGGGCTCCTCGTGATGCCGGTCTTCGCGCTGGCGAACGCGGGCGTGACCCTCGGCGAAGGCCTCGGCGAGGCGCTCGGGAGCCCGCTCGCCATCGGCATCCTCGTCGGGCTGCTCGTCGGAAAGCCCCTCGGGGTCGTCCTGATGAGCTTCATCGCCGTGCGCACGGGCCTCGCCGAGCTGCCCGAGGGCGTCACCTGGCGGCACGTCGTCGGCGCCGGCTTCCTCTCGGGCATCGGCTTCACCATGGCGCTCTTCATCGCGGGGCTCGCCTTCCAGGAGCCGGCCGACGTCGACGCCGCGAAGGTGGGGATTCTCGCCGCGTCCCTGCTCGCCGGCGTGACCGGCGCCCTCCTGCTCCGCACCGCGCGCCCCGCGGAGGTCGAGAGCCCGGCGGCGGCCCCCGAGCTCCCCGTCGCCGAAGCGCAGGGCTGAGTACCCCGCCCCGAAGTTCGTTCCCGGAACGAACTCGGGGCGCTAGGCGCCGACGAGCCCGCCGAGCCAGGCGACGATGCCGCCGAAGAACACGAAGGGGATGGCGATCCCCGCCGCGACGAGCAGCCCGGCGACCACCACCACGAGCCAATCGCCGAAGCTCGGCGGCTCGTCCGTGCCCGCGTGCTTCTCGAGCAGGTCGAGGTTCTTCAGGTTCGCGCGGTAGACCGCGTCGAAGAGGTCGCCGGCCACGGGCACCACGCCGACGACCGTGTCGACGAGCAGGTGCAGGAGCATGCGCAGCAGGATCACGAAGGGGACCCGCTCCTGCACCGCGGCGACGAGGATCGCCAGGCTCGCGCTCCCGGTCACCGCGTCGCCGATCCCCGGAAAGAAGAACCCGAGAATGGGGTCGAGGCCGAAGCCGAGGCCCAGGTCGTCCATGCCGCGGGCGAGGCGGCCGAGCCAGGGGCGGCGCTCGGTGACGCTCACCGGGGCAACCGGGGGAGGGGAGGGGTCCATCGCTGACGGTACGCGGTGCGGGGGCTGGATATGTCGCGGGCGCCCGCGGAGTTGGCGCCGGGACGCGGCGCGGCGAGGATAGGCTCGATGCCGGACCGAGGCCCATCGCTCCCCGAGGGCGCCCGCCCCACGATCACCGTCGGCCTCGGCTGCCTGCTCTTCGGCGGCTGGCACGCCCTCGACCACGGGAGGGTCCTCGACCGCGGCGG
>JBCDGX010000533.1:0-4682 GCA_038750805.1 Myxococcota bacterium | reverse complement strand
TGAAGGCGCCCTTCTCGTGCCCGAAGAGCTCGCTCTCGATGAGGTTCTCCGGCACGGCGCCGCAATCGAAGACCATGAAGGGGCCGCTCGCGCGCCGGGACGCCTGGTGCGTGCTCCGCGCGACGACCTCCTTGCCCGTGCCGGTCTCGCCCTCGATGACGATGGTCGCGTCCGTCGGCGCGATCTTCTCGAGGATCGCGTAGATATGCCGCATCTTCGCGTGGCGCCCGATGAGGTCGCCGAAGCGCGACTTCTCGCTGGGGACGATGCGGTACTTCTCGTGGATCGCGGCGAAGCGCAGCTCGCTGGTCCCGAGGGAGAGCGCGCAGCCCGGCGAGAGGAAGGCCTCGCGGACGCGCACGCGGTTCACGAAGGTGCCGTTGGTCGAGCCGAGGTCGACCACGAGGAAATGCGGCCCCTCCTGGACGATGCGGCAGTGGTAGCGGCTGACCGTATCGTCCGCGAGCACGAGATCGTTGTCCTCGGCCGAGCCGATGGTGACCACGTCCCGCTCGAAGGCATGGGTGGCGACCCGCTCGGCACCGAGCACCTCGAGCTCGAGGCGCCGGAGGGTGAGCTCCGTCGGCTGCCCGTCGATGTAGTGGAGCTTCGTGGGCTCCGACGCGGGCATCGCCTCGGGTCGATGGGGGTGCGGGCGGTCGGGGTCCACGGCGCCGGGGCGACGCTAGTGGTGGGCCCCGGCGGGGTCAACGCACCCCAGCAACGCGCATCACTCCACGGAGGGCGTGTCCCCCGCGGGCGCGGGCGCATCCGTGGTCGGCGCGGACGCCTCCGCGGGCGCCTCGTCCATCGCGCTCTCCCCCGTCGTCGGGAGGCCCGGGTTCGGCGGCTCCACCGCGAGCTGAATGGGGTCCATACGCTCGGCGTGAATCTCCGGCTGCGCGCGCTGCCGGAGGTCGCTGACGAAGGTGTCGAGGCTCTCCTGACGCCGCTCGCGCCAGAGGCGGATGCGGATGTTCCCCTCGGCCTGCTGGTAGGGCGCCTCGTCGGCCTCGCGCTTCCCCGTGAGCATCAGGATCGCGAAGTCCTCGCGCACGGCGACGGGCTCGGCGCTGATGTCCCCGTTCTCGCCCTCTTCGGCGAGGGCGAAGGCCGCGTCGATGAGCTCCTGCGCGACGGGCTCGTCGTCCGGGTTGCCGCGGGCCGGAAGGCCGGCGCGGGTGAAGTAGCGGAGGTCACCGCCGCGGAGCTTCGTGTAGGGGTCGATGGAGTGATCGCGCGCCGCGCGGCGGAAGGTCGCGAGGTCCGTGTCCTTCAGCTCCTCGAGGAGGGCCGTCGCCTCGTCGCGCGTGCCCACGAGGATGGAGCTCGCCCGCACCATCGCCTCCCGCCGGAACTCGTCGATGTGGGCCTCGTAGTACGCGCGCACGTCCTCCTCGGGGATCGTCTCCGGGCGGATGCGCTCCTCGAACTCGGTCCGCATGAGCATCTGGACGCCGGCCTGCTTCACGGCGCGCACGACGAGGGGATGCTCGTCGTAGCCGCGGCGCTCCGCCTCGGCAGCGAGCAGGCGCACCTTCACGAGGTCCTGGACGAACTCCTGGAGCCGGGCAGGGTCGGCAAAGCGCGAGCGAAGAAAGGGGTTCTGCCGGGCGAGGAGGTCCTCGACCTCACCCACCGTGATGCGCTCTCCGTTCACCGTCGCGAGAGCCCGCGCCCGCCGCGCCTCGTCTTCCGGCGAGCGCTCGTCGGCGGCGGGCGTCGCCTCGGTCGGCGGAGCGGGGGCGGCGGTCGGCGTATCCGGCTGGGCACGCGCGGCGAGGCCCACGCCAAGGGCGAGGCCGAGCACGACGAGAAGAGCGGTCGAGCGCATGGCCGGGAGCTTTTCCCGGCAATGAGCTCCGGGCAACCCCGCCAGCGTTCGAGGGACGTCTAGAAGCCCACGTGGCCGGCGACGCCGACGAAGGGGCCGCTGAAGAGGTCGAAGCCCGCGTCCACGCGGACCATCACCTGCTTGATGGGCTTGAAGCGGATCGCGAGGTGCGGGAGCGCGAGGCGGAACCACACGTTCGGGAGCCCGCCGCCGTCGGACCAGCGCCGGACGTTGATGCCGTAGTGCTCGCCCTCGGAGCCGTCGGCGTTGGAGAGCGCCTCGCCGGTGATCGGGTCGCGGATGATCTCGCGGCCTTCGGACTCGTCGACGGGCCCGCAGTAGGCGACGCGCCGCGGATCGGAGGGCGTCGGCCCGGGGCAGGGGGACCAGCCGTCGTAGGACGTCTCGCTCTCGATGGCGTCCGGCGCGAGGTCCGTCGGGTAGGCCTCGGTGCGGTTGAGGTCGCCGTAGGTGACGCCGAAGCCGAGGTCGAAGCCGTACTGGAAGGAGACGTATTTGTTGAACTCGACGCTCCAGAGGAAGGCCAGGCCACCCATGAAGGCGTTGAGATCGCTGATGATGATCTCCTGATCGGTCAGCTCGTCGCCGCGCCCGCGGTAGGGACCCTGGGTGCGGTAGCCCTGGAGGAAGAGGCTCGGGATGATGTCGAAGCCCTTCTTGCGGATGATCAGCTCCACCCCCACGGCCGGGTTGTAGATGCTCCGCGGGGCGTCGTCGGCGAAGACCCGAAGGAGCCCGTTCGGCGTCCAGGTCGCGCGGTAGAACGCGCCCAGGAAGACGTAGGTCTCGTCTGGGTCTTCGTAGGGGTCGACGCGGGAGCGCATCTCGCCGCCGCCGGTCTCTTCCTCGAAGAGCGCCTGCTCGTCGGTGAGCAGCCCGGACTGGGAGGGATCGTTGGCGTCCGGGGCCCCGAGCTCGGCGTCGTTCGCGCCGGCGGGGAAGGGCGTCGTGTCGGCGGACGGGGCAGGCTCGGGGGCCGGCTCCACGGCGAACTCCGGGTCCGGCTCCGGCTCCGGTGCGGGCTCCGCAGGCGCCCCGCTCTCGGCCTCGGGGGCGGCCTCTTCGGCGTCGGCGGCGCCCTCGGCGCTCGCCTCGCTGCCCGGCGCCTCCGCCTCGGCCGGGGCGACCTCGCCGGTCTCCTCCTCGGGCTCCTGCGCCTGGGCCGAGCCCGGAGATGCGGCCATCGCCACCGCCACAAGCCAAGCGCCAAACGCGCACCACCCGCGCGCCGCCGGCGCGTCGATCCATCGCCTCATGGAGCTGGAGCCTATCAGCCCGAGCCGCGTCTGAGCCCACGATGACGTGACGGGGTCCCGAAAGCCCGTCGCGATCGGCTCCCCGGAGGCGGGCGCGCGGGCCCCCTAGGCGATCGCGTCCGCGAAGTGTGCGCGGGTGATCCCGTCCAGGGCCTCCGGCGCAACCTGGTGGATCATGTGGCCCACGTCCGGGAGCTCGACCAAGCGCGCCGCCGGGAACCAGTCCGCCCGCTCGGCCTCGTCCGCCAGGCGAAAGCCGCGCGCCCCGGCGACCAGGAGCACGGGCACGTCCACGCGCTGGCAGAAGGCCTCGAGCGCGGCCTTTCGAAAGGGCGTCGGCGAGGTCGTGCGATGGAGCGGGTCGAAGCGCCAGGCGTAGCCGCCGGGGACCGGGCGAAGGGCCTTTTCGGCCAGGAAGAGCCCGAGCTCCTCGCTCAGCGCGGCGTTCTGGACCCGCATGCGCTTCACGGCCTCGGCGTAGGAGGCGATGACGCGCGGCGTCCGGGCGCGGGCCCGGTCGAGGCCCTCGAACCACTGGAGGACCTTCTCCGGCGCGCGCTCGACCTTCCACTCGGGCGGGCCGAGCCCCTCGATCACCGTGAGGCTGCGAAGCCCCTCGGGCCGCAGGCCCGCGTACATGCAGGCCACGGCGCCGCCCATGGAGTGCGCGACGAGGTGCACGTCGCCCTGGGCGAGCTGCGGCCGCAGCTCGTGGAGGTCCCGCACGTAGTCCGGGAAGTGGTAGTAGCCGCCCGCGCCCACGTGGTCGCTCTCGCCGTGGCCCCGCCAATCCCAGGCGACGCAGCGCTGCCCCCGCGCCGCGAGGCGCGCGGCGTAGGGCGCCCAGCTCCACGCGAGATCGAGGAAGCCATGGGCGAGGAGCACCGTCGGCCCCTTCGCCTCGGCCTCCGGCGGGCCCCAGGCGAGCGCGTGCAGGCGGAGCCCGTTCGCGTCGAGGAAGAGCTCCTCCGGCGCCGGATCACGGAAGGACGCGGTCACGCGAAGCGCCTCGGGTCGAGGGGCGCCGCCAGCGCGGCGAGCTCGTCCGTGAGCGTGCCCCCGAGCTGGGCCGCGACGAGCTCCGCCGTCACGGCGCTGAGCAGGATCCCGTTCCGGAAATGGCCGCTCGCGAGCCAGAGCCCCTCGGGCCCGGCGCCGCCCACGAGCGGAAGCCCATCGGCCGTCCCCGGCCGAAAGCTCGACCACTGATCGCGGAGCGGCGCCTCGGCGAGGCGGGGCGCGAGCCGCGTCGCGAGGTCGACGATGGAGCGCACGCCGCCGAGGGTGACCTCCCGGCGGAAGCCCACGCGCTCCTCGGTGGAGCCGCAGAGCACGCGGCCGTCGGGGCGCGTGCAGACGTAGCCATGCGCCCCGAACACGAGGCAGCGAAAGAGCGGCGGACGCGTCTCCGTGAGCAGCACCTGACCGCGCACCGGATGCACGCGCGCGGCGTCCAGGCCGAGGCCTGGCACGAGGCTGGTCCAGCTCCCGGCGGCGACGACGACGTGGGCGGCGTCGAGGCGCTCGGCCCCGAGGCGCACGCCGCGGCAGCGCCCGGCCTCGACCCCCAC
>JBCDGX010000532.1:0-4683 GCA_038750805.1 Myxococcota bacterium | reverse complement strand
GTGACCGATGTTCCCCTCCACGTCCGCGTACAAATAGTTCTGTCCGCTCACGTGCCACGTTCGGAAGGCCTCGACGAAGGATCGGAAGTCCCGCGCGCGGTTCATGCGATGGAGCGCGGTGAGCTCTCCGGTGGCGCCGTGGCCCACCCAATGGAGCGCGAGCCCCGTCTCCTCGTCCTCCCATCCGACGAGCTCCGCGTCGCTCAGGAGCGTCCCGAAGGGCGTCCGGCGCAGGGTCGCCTCGCCATCGGCCCACCCCCGCACGACCAGCCGCGAGCGCTCCTCGGTGATCGGAACGGAGCCGTCGAGGGGGACGGCCACGAGGTCGCTGCTCGCCGCCCGCATGTTGGTCCCGCCGAAGGCGAAGCGCGCGTTCCGGCCAACGGCGACCGCGGGCACGCCGGGCACCATCAGCCCCGTCACCTGCGTCGTCGGCGTGTGGATGCCGACGGCCACCCAGAAGTTCGGCCAAGCGAAGCCCAGGTGCGGATCGTTCGCGAAGATCGGGGCGCCGCTGGCCGTGCGCGCCCCCGAGATGGCGAAGGCGTTGCTCCCGTTTCGGCCGCTCTCGGTGAGCCGCGCGAGTAGCTCGGCCATGCCCGCGGAGGCTTCCGCGGTCTCGAAGGAAGGTCGGCTCGTGACGCCGTCCTCGCGGTAGAGGGCGGCCACGGTCTCGAAGCTCGGGTCGTCGCGTAGCTGAATGAGGGAGACCCACCCGAGCCAGTTCACGTCGATGCTCACGAGGCGGCCGACGAGGAGCACGTCCTCCGGCGTCCAGGGCTCGGGGTCGATGCCCAGGCGCCGGTGCTCCCAGGGCAAGGGCTCCATGCGCTCCTGGGCGAAGGTGAGCCCCCGACAGAAGGCGTCCAGCCAGGCCCGCACGTCCGGGGGGAGCGCTTCCAGGCTGGCGGGCACGCCGCGCCCGAGATCCAGGATGCGGAGCGCGCGATCGACGTCCTTCGCGAGGAACCCCACGGACTCGCTCAGGCGCCCCTGCGCGGCCCGCCGCACGACCTCCATCTGCC
This sequence comes from Myxococcota bacterium, assembly GCA_038750805.1. Lineage (GTDB taxonomy): Bacteria > Myxococcota_A > Polyangia > Polyangiales > Houyiibacteriaceae > CALCTH01. The sequence continues at coordinate 3,658 of JBCDGX010000532.1, read as the reverse complement.
CGAGGCGGAGGTGCGCGTGCACCATGCCGAGGGCGACCGCCGCGTCCCGGTCCGAGGCGGCTTCGATGAAGGGGATGCCGTAGGCGTCCCAGGAGATGCGCACGTCCTCGGCGACGGGCGCCCCCTCCGTGGGGAAGGCCGCGAGGCGCGTGTCCGGGGGCGGCGTGCTCGGGGCGCGGCGGAGGATGCCGCAGGCCGCGAGCGAGCTGATCGCGAGCGGGAGGCTGAGCATGAGGAGAGCGCGGCGGAGCGGCGAGGGGAGGCGCACACCCTAGGGTCGCGCGAAGCGGCCCGGCGTAAGGCCGCCTCAGCGGTCCAGCTTGCTCGCCTTCCGCTTCCCGAAGAGGAGCTGCCGCTCGAGCGCGGCGCGTTGGTGCTTGTAGAAGCTGCGGAGAAAGCGCGGTGGGTCCTGCGTGGGGAGGTCGCCGCCGTAGCCGATCTTCGCGGCGATGGTCGTCGCGACCACGTGCAGATCGTGGAGCTCCGCGCGGTCCTCCTCGAAGCGCCGAAGCAGGTCCGCCAGGGTCTCGAGCTCGCGCTCACCGTAGTGGGCGAGCTGCGCGTCGGTGAACGCCGCCGCGGCCTCGTGGGGCGCGAGGGACACGCGGTCCGCGGCGTCGGCGCGAAGCTCCGCGCTCGGGACGCGCACGACCCGGGTGCCGCCGACGAGGTCGCCGACGCGCACCCCCTCCTTCGTCAGCACGGGCAGCACCGCCATGACGAGCGCCCAGAGGCCCATCAGCATCCGAAGCCACCAGGGCGCCGGCCCCAGCACGGTCTCCGGCGCCGAGAGCACCACGAGGGGAACGAACATCTCCACGTCGCGCACCAGGTTCCGCGCGAACACGGCCTCGGGCGTGAGACCGAGCCCGTCCCGGCTGATCACGCGAATCTTCAGCAGCCGCTTGCCGGGGGTCGCGCCGCGCCAGAGGAGCTCGAAGAGCGCGAAGTAGAAATGGCGGAGGGCGAAAAAGCCGATGAGCACGAGCGGCAGGCCAATGCCCGTACCCGCCGCCGCGACGAGCAAGAGCGAGAGCGCGACGAGCCCGCAGCCGATCACGAAGAGGTCGAAGCAGAAGGCGGCCCCGCGCTCGGCGAGCGAGGCCGCGGGGAAGCCGAGGGGCACGCCCTCGGGCCCGACGATCTCGAGGCGGGCGACGCTCATGCGCGCTCCCTTCGCCGGCGCCCGCCGAGGCCGAGCCAGCCGAAGAACCAGAGCGCGTTGATCGTCGCGAGCGCGTAGCGGACCACGTCTTGGGTCACGACCTGCCGGAAGATCCCCTCGATCACGCCGGCGATGGCGAAGAGGGCCACGCAGCCCACGACGACCATGGACGCCCGGCGCCCGGCGCGAAGCAGGGCGTCGCGATGGGTCCGGCGTCCGGGCGCGACGAGGGCTCGGCCCACGTGCATGCCCGCCGCTCCGCAGAGGACCACCGCGCCGATCTCGGGGATGCCGTGCGGCAGGAGCCAGCCCACCAGCTCGAAGAGCAGCCCGCGCGAGTGGTAGAGGTGCAGGAAGGCGCCGAGCATCAGCCCGTTCGTCAGCAGGAGCAGCGCCGTCGGGATGCCCGCCGCGAAGCCGAGCGCGAAGCATGCGATGCCGATGCCCGCGTTGTGCACGAAGAGGAAGCTCGCGAAGGTCCCGAGGTCCCCCTCGGCGCCGCCGTAGAGGGCCTTCCGGAGGTCCTCGGTGCTCGCGTGCGGGTCCCGCCCCGACGCGAGCTCGGGGCTGACGAAGGCGTCGTACCAGCCGGGCTCGACGTCCATGAGCATCCAGGCCACGACCGCGCCGAGCGTGGTGATGGCGAGGCTGAGCGCGACCTCCGCGCGGAGCGCCCGCACCATGCGCGGGAAGGTGTCGAGGAGCGCCTCGCGGAAGGCCCCCTTGAGCGAGCGCTGGCTGCCGTAGATGGCGAGGTAGGCGCGGGCGCAGAGCGCCTCGAGGTAGGCCACCAGCGCCTGGTCGAGGGCCGTCCGGCGCGCGACCGAGAGGCTCGCGAGGGTGGCGCGATAGAGCACCGGGAGCCGGTGGAGCTCGTTGGGGCTCAGGGCCCCGAGGCCTCGTGTGAGCGCCTTCTCCACGAGGGCGTCGAGCTCGAACCAGAGCGCCTCGCGCTCGCGGCGAAAGGCGACGGATCGCGGCAGGCCCACGGGCCCGGCGGCGGTCGGGGTGCTCATCCGATCAACCCCCGCCGCTTGATGCGCACGTAGCGCTCGAGGAGCTGGAGCGCCGCGGGCCCCGGCGGTCCGCTCACGACGTCCACGCCGGAGCGACGGAGGCGCCGGAGCACCCGCTCGCGATCGCTCCGGAGCCCGCCGGCGACGAGGGCCGCGGCGACGTCCGTGCCGCGCGCCGGGCGCACTTCGAGGGGCGCTTCGATGGCCGGATCGTCGAGGGCGACGAAGACCACGAGGTGTCGGCGCGCGAGGTGGCCGACGCGCTCGATCATCAGCTCGGCGGTGGTCGGGTCGCTGAACTCCGTGAACACGACGATGAGCGCGCGCCGGCGCAGCCGGCCGACGAGCGCGTGGAGCCCGAGCACGTGGTTGGTCTCTTCCGGAGCGCTCTTCAGGGAGGCGAGCGCCCGCCGGAGCCGCGTCATGTGCCGCGCCCCGCCCCGCGGCGCCTCCCAGGCCACGGGCTGCGCGCCATAGGCGTGCACCCCCACGAGGTCGCCGCTGCGGAGCGCGACCTGCCCGAGGAGGAGCGCCGCGTGAATCGCGTGGTCGAGGCGCTCGACGCCGTGAATGGGGTCGGCCATGAGCCGGCCCGTATCGACGCAGAGCACGAGGCGCTGGTTCTGCTCGAGGCGGTGCCGGCGCACCCGCAGCGCCTGATGGCGCGCCGAGCTCTTCCAGTCGACCTGCCGGAGGTCCATGCCAGGCTGATAGGCCTCGAGGCTGTCGAGCTCGCCGGCCTCGCCGACGCGCTTGGTCACGTGCACCCCGCCGAGCTGCTGCGCGCCGAAGTGCGCGAGGAGCAGCTCGCGAACGCGCTCGGCGTTGGGGACCACGGCGACCGGGGCGCCGATGGGATGGCGCTCGATGCGCTCGAGCAGCCCGAGGGGACCCTCCACGCGGCTCCAGAGCGCTTCGAGCCCACCGGCCCCGCGCCGAGGCGCGGGCACGACGAGCCGGGCGTTGCCGACGGCGCCCGCTGGCGCCTCGAAGCGGACGTCCTCCCCGGCGGCGAGGGGCGTCCGTACCTCGGGCCGAAGAGCGAGCTTCAGCCCCTGGGGCGCCCGATGGCGGACCTCGACGCCGACCTCGAGGTCGTCGCCGACCCCCGCCGTCGCCGGAACGTCGGCGAGCACCTCGGGCCGCGCCCGCGCCAGCACGATCGCGTCGGCCAGCCCCCCGAGCAGGAGCGCCCCCCAGAGCCCGAGCACGAGCGGCCAGAGCTCCACGCTCACGAGCGTGGGCAGCGCGGCCACGGCGAGGCCGAGCATGGCGATGAGCAGGAGCCGGGGGGAAGGGACCATGGTCGAGCGGCTCTAGCAGGCTGCTGCAAAAGGCGACCCGTGCGAGTCGCGAGTGAGTTTGCGTCGCCGGGTGCGTCCGCGAGCCGAGGAGATGTGGTGCATCTTGAAGGTGAGGGGATGGCGCCGGGGGGCGTGAAGGCGCCGTGAGGCGGCGCCGTCGCCTTTTGCAGCAG
>JBCDGX010000531.1:0-4685 GCA_038750805.1 Myxococcota bacterium | reverse complement strand
CGCGCGCCCGAGCTTGATGCGCGCCTCCGCATCGAACTGCGCGAAGGGCTTCCCGAGATGCCAATCGGCCGTGTGCACGAGCGTCAGCGCCACGTCGTCGTCCTCACGCTCCGGGTCCATGGCTCGTCCAATCGACGTCGAGGAGGCGCTCGACCTCCGGGGGGGCGAAGCGCTTGGCCTCGGCGCGGGCGCGCTGCACGCGGTAGCGCTCGTCGTCGCGCTCGCGGAGGCGAAGGAGCTCGGCGTCCACCGCGGCGCGCTTCTCCTCGACGCGCGCCATGCGGCGCTCGACGTTCTGGAAGGCCTGGCCCGCGGCGCGATCCCGTTCGGCCCGGAGCGTCTCGAGGCGCGCGAGGAGCGCGGCGCGCTCCCGACCGAGCACGCGGACCCGGTCGTTGGCGTAGCGCTCGAGGCGCGTGATCCACCCGTCGAAGCGGCGCTCCTGCTCGGCCTCGACCTCGGCCTGGGCCTCGAAGAGGAGCGCGTCGATGGCGTCCTCGAGCGTCTCCTCCGAGAGCTTGCCGCCAGGCGCTAGGGGGGCGTCGGTGGGCGTCGCGCGGACGAGCGCTTCGGCCACCGGGCGCGGCAGCTCGGCGCCCGCGGCGTCGAAGGCCAGCGGGTAGAGCCGCTCCTCGGGCTCGAAGCCGTCGAAGCGCACGCGGAGCAGCAGCAAGCGCCCGCTCGGGCCGGCCTCGGCCGGCGCGTCCCGGAGGTGCACCGAGAGCCGCCCCTCCGTCGCCTGCCGGGCCTCCGCGATGGCGGCGGCGACGAGCGGGTGCGCGCGATGGAGCCCCCCCTCGCCGACGCGCACCTCGAGGTCGAGGGGCGTTCCATCGGGCGCGGCGCCGACGCCCGACACGCGGAAGCGCCGCTCCCCGAGCTCCAGGGTAGTGCCACCGCGCGCGGCGACGAAGCCCCGCACGACGGCCTCGAGCTCGGCGTCCAGCTTCGCGAGCGCGTCCGGGACCCGTTCGCGGAGCTGGCGGAAGGAGCGCTGCACGGCGGCGTCGAGGCGGGTCTCGATGAGGCCCCGGGTCCGCGCGTGGGCGTCGTCGAAGGCGGCGCGCTTGGACTCCGTGCTCTCCCGGAGCTTCACGAGCTCGTCGTGGATCTCGCCGACGGTCCGCGCGCGGCGGTAGATGGCGGAGAGCTCCTTTTCGAAGGTCGCGCCGAGGCTGCTCGTGAGCGCGTCCCGGTCGCGCTCGCCGCCCGCCGCGAAGAGCACCTCGTCGGACGCGCCGAGCACGGTGCCGAAGAGCTCGAGCTTCTGCGCGAGGATCTCGAAGGTGAGGCGCTGCGCGTCGTTGTCCGCGGCGAGGAAGTTGATGACCGTCACGTCGCGGGTCTGCCCGTAGCGATGCACGCGGCCGATGCGCTGCTCGATGCGCTGCGGGTTCCAGGGCAGGTCGACGTTGATCAGCGTGTCGCAGAACTGGAGGTTCAGGCCCTTCGCGCCGGCCTCGGTGGCGATGAAGACCTTCGTGCGCGTGCGGAACTCATGGACCAGCGCGAGGCGCACGGCCACGGCCCGGCTCGGGCGCGCGCGGCCGTCGCCGGCGGCCTCGACCTCGGCCTCCCAGTGCAGGAGGGCGCGCTGGGCCGCCGGGCCCACGTTGGTGCCGCGGAAGAGCGTGATGTCGTCTTCCCGGACCACGGCGGCCTCCACGAGGAGGTCCCGGAGGTAGTCCTGCGTGGTCAGCGACTCGGTGAAGAGCACGACCTTGCCGCCCCCCGTGGGGCCGAGGGCCGTGCGCACGGCCGTGTTGACGGCGCGCGCCGTCGAGTCCTCGGTGAGCGCCTCGGCCCGCTGGCGGAGCGCGCCCACGCGCTCGAGCTCGGCCGCGACGGCCTCCGGGTTCGGCACCTCGCCCTCGTCGCGGCTCTCGGCGTCCGCGAGGGCCTCGCGAATCTCGGCGTCGTCGAGGTCCTCGTCGAAAGTGCGGGCGGTGGTGTCGTCGTCTTCGAAGCGTCCGCCCTGGGCCGCCCGGAGCATGCGCTCGAGGCGGCGGACGACGTTGCCGAGGCTCGCGGCGAGCGCGGCCTTCGAGCTCGCCATGCGCCGATGGAAGCCGAGCAGGAGGAGCGCCCGATGGCTCCCGCGGAACGCGAGGGAGCCCGGCGTGAGCAGGTAGCGCGTCACGTCGTCGTAGAGCGCCCGCTCCTCCGGGCTCATGCGGTACTCGAAGGTGCGTGCGCTCCGGCCGACGAAGGGCTGCTCCATGAACTCCTGGGCCTGACGCCTGAGCGTGCGCTGCACGACCTCGCCGAGGCGGCGCCGGAGCTCGTCCCCGGTTCCCGCCGCGAGGCGCCGGCCGTCGCCCCCCTCGGTGAAGACCTGGCGGAAGGTCGGCAGGTCCCCGAGGAGCGTGCCCGTGGGCTCGACGTACTGGACGAGGCCCCAGATCTCCTGGAGCTGGTTCTGGATCGGCGTCGCCGTCAGGAGCAGCACGGGCGTTCCGAGGAGCGCGTCGCGCACGGCGGCCGCGGTCTTCGCGTGCGGCGAGTCGTCCTGGTAGTGCCCGGCGGCGTCGTAGCGGCGCCAGATGCCCGCGAAGAGCTCGTGGGCTTCGTCGATGACGCAGAGGTCGAAGGGGTCCGCCTTGGCGAGGAGGCCGGCGACGGCCCGGGTCCCGGCGAGCTCGCGCCCGACGAGGAAGACGCCGTCTCCGTCGAAGGCCCCGGACTCGGCCTTGCCCTCGCGGGTGGGAAGGTCGAAGAGGCGATGGAGCTCCTCGCGCCATTGCCCGAGGAGCGGCTTCGGGGCGATGAGCAGGACGCGCCGGGCGCCCTCGGCGAGGAGCTGCGCGATGACCAGGCCCGCCTCGATGGTCTTTCCGAGACCGACCTCGTCCGCGAGGATGCAGCCGCCCTCGCGGATGCGCCGGAGCGCGAAGATCACCGCGTCGATCTGATGCGGGTTCGCGTCGATGCGCCCCGCGCGCTGGGACTGGAGGTAGCGCCCCTCGTCGTCCGCGCGCCGGAGACGCACCAGCTCCTCGACGCGCAGGCGGCGCGTGAGCGGGTGCGGGACCGCAGGACCAGCCGAGCCGGGCATGGACGGGCGTTTTTAGCGCAGGGGAGTGACGCGGGGCGAGGGGGGAAGCGGGCGCGGCGCCGCCGGGCACTCCTGCACCGGCCGGCACGCGCCGCGTGCGGTAGCCGGAGGAGCGTTTGCCGATCCGGCTCGCTAGCATGCGGTCGTGCGTTCCCTCGCTCTCGGCAGGCTCTGTGGCCTCACGCTTGCGGCGTGCGCGGGAGGAGCTCCACCGGTGACTCCGACGACTCCGCCGGCACCGGAGGGGTCGCTGGCCATCGAAGCGAGCGCTCCCCTCACCACGGAGGCGCTGCGTCCGCTTCCCGAGGTGCCGCCGTACCCCGGGGACGACGTGCTGGACGCCGCACGGGCAGCTTCGCGGCCTGCCACCGCGCCCGCGTGGGGTCCGGACCGCGCCCTCGCCGCGCCGGCCGACCATCACGCGCTTCCCGGCAGCGTGGTTCGCTGGCGGCGCGAGTTCCCCTTCTCGCCCGGGTACGTAGGCGCGGTCGGTGGCTTGCTTTTCGTCCGGTCTGGGCGCGACCAGCTCGTCGCGCACGATCTCGCGACCGGGGAGAGGGCATGGAGCGTCGCCTTTCGAGCCGGCGGGTTCCTGCTCTCGGTGCTGCCCGGCTGCGATGGGCGGAGCGTCGTCGCCGTGTCCACGCTCGAGATCGCGGCCTTGAGTGTGCGAACCGGGAGGCGACGCTGGTCGCGACGCTTCGACGAGCCCCGCGAACGCGTGGTCCATGGCTTCGACGACGCTGGCCCGCCCGCCGTCGCTGGCTGCCACCTGGCCTACCTTCAGGAAGAGGGCGCCCGGGTGCTGGTCTCCGGCGGCGTGGAGGAGCTCGTCATCCGGAACACGCGCACCGGCCGCGTGGTGCGCCGTCACCGATGCCAGGATGGCTGCAACGCCATCGCACGCTTCCCGAACCGACGCGGGTTCATCGTCGAGGGCCAGCGGCACGCCGAGCTCGTTCCGGTGCGGGGCCCGGTGCGCACGCTGCCCCTCCAGAGCATCGCCGTGACCGGGGAGGGCGCCAGCCTGAGCCTGCCGTCTTGGGCCGACATGCAGGGGTTGACCTACCGCCTCTACGGGGCGGCCGTGGGCGTCGATACGGACGGTACGAAGCAGTGGGGCGACCCCGCGTGGCGGCAGGTGCTCGGCCTCGAGGGAGAGGATGTGGTGGGGCGCACGGACGACGGCGTCGAACGGAGGGGTCTCCGGCATGGGGACCTGCGTTGGCGTGCTTCCTTGCGCTTTGCGGGGAGGCCTCATGCGTCCGTCAGCGACGCGCGGCGCGTCATCGTGAGCGCCGACAGTCCTCCGTTGCTCTTCGAGGTCGACGCGGAGAGCGGGGAGCCTCGCGGCCTACGCCTTGCGCCCTTGCGTCCCGAGGCCTTGGTGCTCGTCGGCGACACCCTGCTGCTCCGGGGCAGGAACGAGCTCGTGGCCGTCGATCTCACGCGCGAGACGCCGCCCATGCGCCACGTCGTCCCGCTTCTGAGCGACGTGAATGCCGCCCTCGAGACGGTCATCGCCAACTACGACCAGGAGCCGTCCGATCGCCGGCATTCACGTCGCTCAGAAGCGGGACGACGTGGCGCATGGGCGGCGTCTCGCGCGTGAGATCGACGGCCACGAGCT